>JAEZLC010000138.1 GCA_023435965.1 Cyanobacteria bacterium OH_CDB_58
ATTTTCAAACTCTGATTTTTTATATGTTTCCATGAAAAACCCTCGGTTATCCCCAAATACTCTTGGTTTCACCAGTATAATATCTTTAATTCTCTGTTTTTCAAATTCAAAAGGCATATTCTTTGTCTCCAAAATAATTATAATACATAATCCCAGAATGTTTAATATAGTTGATAATATTTTTACTATCTTGCTTCTACCCATAAGAGCAATTAGAAATACCATTATAAAAGATAAAATAAAATCTGAATAAATTTAGAGAAAATATGCATAAACTTATAAAAAAAATTACACTTTTTATATCCTGCATCCTTCTGTTATCCCTGTGTGCTTTTACAGAAGAACAACCCGCTAACGCTCCGGTAACACTAAACAAAAAAGAATTATTCACCCTCAAAACAGGTATAGGAAGTTTTAGTGCTGAAGAAAGAGCGGATGCACTTTCAAAGCGACTGGAAGAGATTTTAAAACATCCAGAATATGACATAGAGACAATCATAGTAAAAGAAACAACGACATCCTCTGACATAGTTACAAATGGAAAACTAATTCTGTCCGTAACAGACAGAGATGCAAAATTAAATAATATAAACCGAGATGATTTAGCCATAAAATACACAACAATCATCCAGAGCAATCTCAAAAAAGACAGGCAAAAATATTCTACCAAGAGCATTGTTCTTGGAGTACTAAACTCATTTACCGCGACGTTCGTATTTATAATTTTAATAAAGTTTATAAATGAACTTTTTCCTAACTTAATCCTAAAAGTCGAAGCAAACATAAGAAAAGAGATTAGCTCACTATACATTCAGAAATTAAAACTACTATCAAAGCAAAAAATCCTCTATGCTCTTAAACTTGCTTTAAATATGGGGAAAGTATTTTTACTTCTTCTGCTTAGCTACTTTTATATAACTTTACTGCTAGGATTTTTCCCTTGGACCACACACTTATCAGAAAAGCTGACCGCAGCAATTATTTCAGGATTATCAACTATTTTTATCGCTTTTCTAAACTATATTCCGGATCTGCTTTTTATAGTAATCACATTCCTTGCAACCAAATACGTCATATCACTCACCAATAATCTTGCAACAGCTCTTGAAAACGGAACGATTGTATTTGATTGGTTTTATCCTGAATGGATAGATATCACACGGAAATTATTAAAAATACTTATAGTTATACTTGCGTCATCTCTAATCTACCCTCATCTTCCCGGTGCAGAATCAGAGTTATTTAAAGGTTTTTCAATTTTTATAGGAATATTAGTCTCTATAGGTTCAACAAGAGTTCTCTCAAACATAATCTCAGGCATAATACTGACTTACGCAAGAGCATTTAAAGTTGGAGAGAGAGTCAGGATAAACGTTCACTACGGCGACATAACGGAGAAAGATCTTCTTACAACGAGGATTAAAACAATAAAAAATGAAATAATATCTATCCCGAATTCGAAGGTTTTAGATTCTGAAATAATAAACTACAGCAGGCTTTCTCAGGAAGATGGGCTAATTTTTCATACTTCTGTATCAATCGGTTATGATACGCCTCGAAGCAGCGTTGAAAGCTTATTAATCCAAGCTGCAAAAATCACAGAACATGTAAACAAAGACCGAGAGCCTTTCGTGTTCGAGAAAAAACTTGAAGACTATTATATTGTTTACGAAATTAATGCATATACCAATGAACCTCAAAAGCTTGCAGAGATAGAGTCAGAACTGCACAAAAACATCATTGACGTCTTTAACGCAGCCAACGTCGAAATATTATCTCCCGCATACAATGCTTTAAGAGACGGAAACAATATTGTCATACCTGATGAATATCTGTCAAAAGAACATAAAACCCAAAGCTTCAAGATAGACTTAACAAAATAAAACTATCTTTGAATAGGATTGTTGTGTCCCAATGCTAAAACAGCTTCTGGAGAAGTAAGGTAATCAAACTCTTCTTTCGTTAATATAGCTTCTGAAAGAACATATTTTTTAATCGTCATACCATTTTGTTCGATTTGTTCTGCTATATGAGCTGCCTTTTTGTAACCAATCGCAGGCAAAAGAGCCGTAAGAGTAGCATTGCTTGCATCGACCTGTTTTTTTATGTTTTCTTGATTGCAAACAATACCTTCTATGCATTTTTCTCTAAGCATTTTATTGGCATTAACGAGCAGTTCCAATGATTCCAACATTGAAAATGCAATAAGTGGAGCAAATTGATTTAACTCCAGCTGTCCCATACAAACACATTGAGAAATAACAACATCATTGCCAAACACTTTTATCCCTGCCTGTGCTGCAGCTTCAAGAATAACAGGATTGACCTTTCCAGGCATAATCGAAGAACCGGCTTGCATTGCAGGAACAGTAATTTCTGAAAATCCCGCAATCGGTCCTGAATTTAACAATCTCAAGTCATTTGATATTTTAATCAAATTCGACGCATGTGCTTTTAATATACCGCTGACTTCCACAAAAACATCAAGGTTTTGAGTACATTCAACCATATTTTCAGCTCTTGCGAGTCCGATGCCGGTTAAGTCTCTTAGCTTTTCCACTGCGGAAAATATAAATTTCCTGGGTGCTGACAACCCTGTACCTATAGCGGTTCCACCAAGATTTATGACTCTTAAACGCTCTTCACACTTATATATTCGCCATCTGTCTCTGGCAATAGCTTCTGCATAAGAGGAAAATTCTTTCCCCAAAGTAACTAAAACCGCATCCATCAACTGAGTTCTACCGACCTTTACAATATTGGAAAACTCTTTTTCTTTTCTCTCAAAAGCTTCCTGAAGAGACACAACCTCTTTCTCAAGCTCTTTTAACAAAAAGATGCATGCAATTTTTAAAGCACTGGGAAATGTATCATTTGTTGACTGATATAGGTTTATATCCTCAATCGGGTCAACAAAACTATAATCTCCCTTCTCTTTTCCTAAGTACTGCAATGCTTTATTTGCAATCACTTCGTTCATGTTCATATTCAAAGAAGTGCCTGCACCGCCTTGCAAAGGGTCTACAACAATTTCAGAATCAAGGTCTGAATTAATTACATCATTACACGCCTGAATAATCGCATCAGATTTAGATTTATCCCATACTCCGAGTTCGGAAATAGTTTGGGCACAAGCCAATTTGACATAACCGTATGATTTTATAAATGTTGAATTTATTTTATACGGAGTGAGAGAAAAGTTATCAACTGATCTTGCCGAGTGAATTCCCCAGAGAACAGCTTGCGGAATCTTCTTTTCTCCTAATAAATCTTTTTCGCACCTGTAGTCCATACTTACCTCAAGAGTTACTTAATTTTTGACTCATCGTATATTTGTTTTGCCATAGGGAACGGAATTAGTGCACGTTCAAAAATCCCCAGAGAATATGCAATGGCAAGACCATAATTTGTTATCGGCACATTCGCCTCTCTTGCTTTAATAACACGAGAAAGGATCTCTCTTCTATTCGTCATACAAGCCCCGCAATGTATTATAAGTTTATATTCTGATATATTGTCAGGAAAATCATGGCCTGCATAATGCTCAAACTCAAGTTTTCCGCCAACGTACTGAGTCAGCCATCTTGGGATTTTCACCCGACCAATGTCATCACCTATCGCATGATGAGTGCAAGATTCACAGATAAGGACTTTATCACCCGATTTGAGGTTTTCTATTGCGGTTGCTCCCCTAACAAACTCATTCAAATCACCTTTAAATCTTGCAAACAATATAGAGAAAGAAGTTAACTTAACATCCTTAGGAACATCAGCCGAAACCTTTAAAAAGGCTTGAGAATCCGTTATCACTATATAAGGAGGGTTCTTTAACTTATCCAAAGCTTCTTTTAATTCTCTCTCTTTTACGACCATAACCATCGAATCGTTGTCCAACAAATCTCTTATCGTCTGAACTTGAGGGAGTATTAATCTACCTTTTGGAGCTTCTAAGTCAATAGGAACAACCAAAACAGCAAGTTCTCCCGGCGGTATCAAATCTGCAGCTATAGCAGGAGTGCTTATAAACTCCTCAGGTGCGAGCTTAATAAGTTTTTGCTTCAAATCGTTTATTCCAAACCCCTTGTATGCAGAAGTTAAAACATGCTCCAAGCCGAGATCTTTTACTTCGTTGAGCTTGTCTTCTGAAATCTTTTCTAAATCAGACTTATTAAAAACTGCTATGATTGGAATTTCTCTTTTTTTAAACTCTTCATACAACTCTTTTTCAAAACTACCCCAACCGCTCTGATCAGAAACAATAACTGCAAGATCAATTCTATCAAACATCTTGAATGTTTTTTGAATTCTCATCTCTCCCAGCTTACCTTCATCATCGACCCCCGCAGTGTCAACAAACAAGACAGGTCCCAGCGGTAACAATTCCATCGCCTTTTCAACAGGATCAGTTGTTGTACCTGCAACCTCAGAGACTATGGATATATTCTGATTAGTCAAAGCATTGAGAACACTTGACTTTCCAACGTTTCTCTTCCCAAATATACCTATATGAAGCCTCATTCCTCTGGGCGTATTTTGCATGGAGCACCTCTAATTCTGTCTTTTATAATACTAAACTATTATCACAAAATTGTTAAATCATTTTTTTCTAAACATAAATTAACTTAACTAAAATTTTAGTTGACATTTTGTTTGGCATGCCGTACATTTATTGTATAAGGCTTATGCCACAAGTGTTTTAATTTTTCTTATTTTAATTAATATTTGAATCATAAGTAAATTTTCACACGCTAAATGTTCGGCATGACTAACAACAAAAGAAGAAAGAGGAATAATGAATATTTTGTTAAAAAAAAGAATAAGACAAAATAAAAGCATCAAAAATATTTCAAATATCACATTATTCGAAAAAATTAAAAACAGTATGCATTCTGGAATAAAAAATATACAAACAAACTCGTTGATGATAACAAAAGCAATAGAAAGTTGTGAAAAAACAATGGAAACGCAAAACAAATCTACATTAAAACTAATACAAGATCCAATCCAGCAAAACAAGCAAACAAGTCAAGATTTACAAGTATTTTGCCATCACATATACGAGCTTAAAAAAGGATTGCGAAATCTTGTACTAACGACAGAAAAAACTGAAAATCAGCAAATAATCGAAGATAGACTGAATAAAGAAGGCATAAACTATGTCATACAC
>JAEZLC010000146.1 GCA_023435965.1 Cyanobacteria bacterium OH_CDB_58
AAAATGAAATTAATAAACTTGAAAAATTAGATGACGTCCTTTGTATGATTGGCATATATACACATGCATTGAGAGAAAATGACTTAAAAGGCATGTTAAATACATCTATAAATCATCAAACTGTAGAGACAATTTATTATACAAATAATCCAGGCTATAACAAAATAAAAGATAATAGTTTCTGGGTGACTAAAAATCAAGTTACTACTTATGCTGACTTTTCTTCGGTTGAAAATATACAGGTAAGGTTGTCTGAAAATGCAATATCACAGCCTCAAATAGCAGATGTAAGCGAACTTGAGCAAAGTATGGTTTTTAATAGTTATATCCAAGAAGGTTTAGACTATTTTAGATGTAAAAGTCATCCAAAAGATATTGAACAAAGGGTAATGTTTAGTCTTTTGTACTACTTGTTTAAAACGTACAATGGAAAAATTGAAGCACTGCTTCTCTTTGGATTGTCTTTGTTGTCGCCATTTGTAAATGTTATATATGCCAAGTTTAGAAGTTTCCCGATTGGTTATTTAGAAGGTGATACTGCGACAGGTAAGACTAATATTTTAAATACTATTTCGTATTTGTATGGAATGGACTTTAATTATCCAAAAGGAGGAAATGATACAGCTCTGAACATAAATTACCATTTGTCTTTGAACGTTAATATGCCTGTCCTAATAAATGAAGTAGGTGATGGTTTAAGACCAAAAATTAATGAGTCAATTATAAAGCCAGTAGCGGATAGAACAGCTCGAAGAAGAATGAAAAGGAGTGGAGATTCTGAAAGTGCGACAGGTATAAATGCTACTTTGATATTCAACACTAATCAACCAATAAATAAAGAAGCTGCTATAGCAAATCGCCTTTTACATACGCTTTGGTACAAGGGAGATTTTAACGTGGAAGAGGCAAAAAGGTATAATGAACTTTTGAGGTATTTAAGCTGTATTGTTCCCTATATAATAAAGAATCTTCCGATATCAATAATAGTTAACTTAATCGATATCTATTACTGTGATTCAAGACTTTCTGCTATTTCAGATGATCGACACCGAATAAATGTGAGTATAGCTAGTGCTGGATTAAAGCTTTTCTTGGACAGTATTGGTCTAGAAGAACTTAACATAAGTATTTTCAATGGAAAGCTGGAAGAATACATTAATGCTTATGAAAAAAATGCACAAGAAGACGAAATCGATAGGTATTGGCTTGTGCTTAGAGAAATCATAAGCTCTCCAAAATATGCTTTAATAGAAGGTTTAGATTATAAGCAGATTAAGTGTAACGGCGAAGTAGGACTCCATATTTACACTGGAAAAGAAGCTAAAAAGTTCATAGTATCTTTTAACAGGGCCTATAAGAATAACTTTGAAGATAGTCGACCTTTAAAACATAGTGACTATGCAAATAGGCTGAAGGTTGATTATGGGATTAGAAAAGAATCTGCGACTTATAAGGATGGGAAAAGTCGATATGGCATTTTTATACCATATTCAGTGAAACCAGATATTGAATGTTGGCTTAAGAAGGATGGTGCTACAGAAGCCTTTAGCCGAAAAAGGTTTGAATCAATAGATTTAGGTTCAGTGGGCTTTAAGGACGAAACAGAATTATTTTAGAGAAATAAAAAGCAGGTACAGTAAGTGCCTGCTTTAATTTATTAAATAGGTTTTAAATTTGTGAGAATATTGCTATTATTGGGTTAGGTGTAATATATTATAAAAAATTTAAAAATTTTTATAATAACAAGCAAAAAATAATATTAAAGGTCAGATATTTAGAGGGTGAACTTTTTCTTTTTATTAACCCTAAGCGAGTGGACTTAAGCGTATTTTAACGATAATAAGGTTTTTTTACATACGGGGATTAATATAAAAGAACTTAAGCTTAAAATTAGTCCCAGCATTTTCTATGCTTCTTTGTAGAGCATTATTTTATCTGCGGATTAAAAAACAAATCAACGGAACTAATTAATAGGTTAAAGAATAAAGGCGGATAATTTCCTTCAAGCTTTGGGTTGTTTGTATATAAATGTACCCTGTTAATAGTAAAAGTTGATTCGGGAATGCCTCCGTATTTCCAAATTAAATTAAAAAGAAATAACTAAAAGTATAACCATGTTAAATGCAGGATTTTTTATTATGCAAAGACTTTCAGACACTAAAACGATAAAAACATTTATACGAGTCTTATATTAAAGAAGGGAGAGAAAATGAATAATTCAAGGCTACAAAGATTGTTAAAAGATAAGGTATCTGAGCAAGAGAGACATCGTCAACAGATTGATTACTTGAATAGAGAAATTGAGCGAGAAAAAGAAAGCTTGAAATCTGCTAGACAGTATAAGAAGGATCAGATTAGTCCAGAGCAACAAGCTTGGCAAAATAGTTTTGATGAAGAAACTACTAATAGTCTAGGCGAGAAATGTGTTGTAAAAGAACTTAATCAGAAATTAAAGGCTTGTTTGTATACAGCAATAGGGGAATAAATTTATACTATCACTTCACCAATAATTATTCTTGCTTCAATCATTTGTTTAATAGTATGCTTTACTTCATCAATACTTTTGGGATTACAAATGGGATAATTGTTGTTTGAAAGAATGGGGCCATAAGCTTCTGGTGTAACCGTTGTGTATATTCCACAAGTTGGTTTGTTTAAGAAGTTCGCCAAGTGTAAGGGTCCCGTATCGTTTCCGTAGTAACCAGCTGAATTTTTAATCGTTCCTTCTAATTTACCTATAGAAGACTTTTCCCTGCAATCGATTAGGTATGGTTTACTAGGAATACATGGTTCTTTGTCCATCCCAATAAAAACAGTAGATAATTTGTACTCTGAATAAATAAATTCTGATAGCAACAGAAAATCTTCTGATTTCCATCTTCGATTTGCCACTCTTTTTTTACCGTACCCAGCTTCCATGCAGCATACTAAGTAATTATTTTTTGTTTTTGTTTGTTTGTAGGAAAGCTCTTTAAAAACAGTAGGCAAAACTTGTTGAATTTGTTCAGATGTGTAGCCTAAACTCAAGCAAAGAGCAAAATTGTTAATTGCAACATTAGATAAATCGTACTTCTTTTTCAGATGCTCAAGCAGTTTTTCGTCAGGAAATAATCTTGTATCTATTTCTATTAGATAAGGTATATCAACATCGAAATTTAAATACTTT
>JAEZLC010000191.1 GCA_023435965.1 Cyanobacteria bacterium OH_CDB_58
GCATAGAACAGGGCAAAAAAGCAAGAAGTGACGGAGAGAACGGTTTTAACGTAACAAAAGTCTTGGAAGAAGCAGAAAAGATTATGCTCGGAGAAAGAAGAAAAGCATTGGATAACTTTGATTTCGCTCTCTCTAGAAGCAAAAAGTAAAGGAGAAAATCTGTGGCTAACTTTTTAACAGTTTTAAGAGTGATATTGGCATTTATAACTTTAGGATTATTGTTTTGTACCCCTCCTAATTTTCAGGTTTCAGCGGCACACCAGCCTGCTCTGTATATAAGTGCATTCTTTTTAACTATTTTTGTAATCGCTTTAGATGGACTTGACGGTTACGTTGCAAGAAAAAGAAACGAATGTACCAAACTAGGTTCTGTACTGGACATTTTAGGCGATAGAATAGTAGAAAATGCTTACTGGGTAGCCTTTGCCGTTCTGGGATGGGTCGGGTTATGGGTACCGTTAGTTGTTTTAACAAGAGGAATCATAACAGACGGCTTGAGAAGTATAGCACTTGCAGAAGGCTATACTGCTTTTGGCGAAACAAGCATGATAAAAAATAAAATCGGTAATTTCATCACAGCATCAAGATTCAGTAGAGGAGCATATGGCGGAGCTAAAGCTTTGGCTTTTGTCCTAATGATAGCTGCAAACATTCCTAAACTGGAAGAGTATAACCCTATGACTGTTGAGCATTGGTATTATTTTGCTTACCAGATACAGCCTGCACTACAAATAATCGCACCAGCATTAGTGTACATTGCGGTTATATTCTGTGTTGCTAGGGGAATCCCTGTTATTATCGAAAGCAAAAGATTCTTCAGCAAAAATGAGCAATAACTGTATCAACTCAACCTTTAATATAGTACTTGTAGAACCTGAAATACCTCAAAATACAGGGAATATTGTCAGATTGTGTGCTTGTAGCGGTTCAAAGTTATTTCTTGTTGGCAAGCTTGGCTTTTCAATAACTGATAAGTATCTGAAAAGAGCAGGATTAGACTATTGGGATAGTACAGATATCTCTAAATATAATTCACTGGAAGAGTTACAAAGAGAATATCCTGAAGCAAATTTTTATTATCTCACGACTAAGACAGAAAAAAAATACTCAGATATTGAACTTAAACCAGGCGATTTTTTCGTCTTTGGGCCAGAATCCAGAGGTCTTAACGAAGATTTGCTGGATCAAAACAAAAGTAATTGTATTACAATCCCGATGAAAGAGGGACAAAGAAGTTTGAACCTGTCTAACTCCGTTGCAATAGTAATCTACGAGGCTATAAGGCAAAATGGCTGATAAGCTTGATTTAACTAAAGCTAAAAACCTTTTTCCTAAAAGATTTTTAGACTCCAACAAATCTACATACGGAAAAATACTTAATATATCAGGCTCCAGGTTTTATCAAGGAGCTGCTTATTTGTCTTCTGTTTCAGCCCTAAAGGTAGGTGCGGGCTATATAACATTAGCTTGTCCCGATTGTATTCTGAACAATATTGCTTCATTGAGCCCCGACATTACATTCTTGCCGCTTAGAAGTTTTAATAATGAAAGCATAGCAAGCGACAACGCTAAAAACATTTTAGAAAAAGTGGAAACGTACGATTCAATATCAATAGGCTGCGGGCTATCTACTAATTCAAGTACTTTAGAATTCGTGGACAAGTTTCTTCAGGGATTCAATAGTGAAATACCTATAGTTATTGATGCAGATGGATTAAATTCAATTGCAACTCTTCAAATAAACAAACTCCCTAAAAATTCAATAATAACTCCTCATCCAAAAGAACTCTCAAGGCTTTTAGAAATAAGTGTTAAAGAAATAAACAATAATAGAGAAGAAGTCGCTCTATCTGCAGCTAAAAAATTCAACACTACAGTTATTCTTAAGGGCCATAATACCGTGATAGCAGATTATAAAGGGAATTCACATATAAACACTACAGGGAACTCTTCTCTTGCAAAAGCCGGTTCAGGAGATGTTTTAACGGGGCTAATAACTGGCTTGCTGGCCCAAGGAATGGGCTTAGAAGAGGGTGCTGTCTTAGCAACATTCCTACACGGCCTTTGTGGAGAATTGGCAGGCAAAGAGCTGACGGAATACAGCACTCTGGCGTCAGACCTAATAGAATACATCCCACAAGCAATGAAATTAGTATTAACTTCGTAGATTTGTTTGTATAAATAAAATAAAACTGCTAAAATCTACATATGGAAAAGATAGAAGAGCTTCAAAATTTAATAAAAGAAGATCCCAGCAACTTTCAAGCAATAAGAGAGCTTGCTGTAGCTTTGCTTGAAATAGGAGAGAACGAAGAAGCCTTAAAGAACCTTTTTTATCTTGTAGGGATTTTTCCGGAGGATGCTCGATTGCACTATAACATAGGCATAATCTGGGAAAAATTAAAACATCTCGACAAAGCAATAGATGCTTATACAAAGGCAATAAACATAAACCCAAATGAGGCTGATTTTATTTACAACCTTGGCTGTGCATACTTACAAAAAAAAGATTACTCGCAAGCTATAGAGCTATTTGAAAGAGTACTTGAACTTGATGAAGAAGATGCAAACTCATATTTCAACATTGGATTCATCTACTCAAAAACCGGGCAGTCACAAAAAGCCATTCAAAACTTAGAACAGGCGATTTCTCTTAATGAGCAGGATATTATTGCAAGATTTCATTTGGGTTATGAATACAAAAAAACTGGAAAAACAGATAAAGCAATACAAGAATATGAATCTGTCATCAAAACATCTCCTGACTACAGCTGGGCATACTTTAACCTTGCGGCCATATATTGGGAAAGGAAAGATGTGGAACTCGCCATTTCTCACTTAAAAAAAACAGTTGAAATAAACCCCAAGGATACCGATGCTTTTAAGTTGTACTCTCAGGTTTTAACCAGCCAAAACAGACTATCTGAGGCTCTTGAGGTTCTTCAGACAGCAATAGAAGAAAATCCTCTATCCGCTGACCTGTACTATTATCAGGCACAAGTATTTAAAAAAATCGGGGATACAGAAAACTATCAAAAATACCTCAAATTGACTCTAAAAAATCACTCCACATTGTCTTTTCATCCTAAGTATGTGAAAAAAGAATTGGATTTGAGCATCAAATCAGCATAAAAAAAAAGAGCTTCATCTGGAGCTCTTTTTTTTGCCGTGCCACTGCCTATCGACATTTGAAGAATACAACTTTCCACCTAAGTATCTCCTTTTCGATCCTGCCACACCCGCAGATTACACCTTAGTGCTGCTACGTTCCCGTCCTGACACGGTTCGATGGTCTACGCCATAACAGTCCAAAATATCAACAATACCTAAATCGTCCACTGCAACCACAAAAGCCTCACAGCAGGCTCTGCACCTCGCATAAGCGTTCGAGTCGAGAGATCCGCCAGGTCCCCGTGGAGCACGGCAAGATTATTCTAGCCCAAAATTCTACGATATGCAAATCCCCACTTTATCAATTGTAAATTTTTCTTATTAAGTTTAAAGATAATATGGGTCAAATAATGAAAAAAAAACTTTTTTAGATTAAAATATAACAAAACATAGAGAAGACTCAGCAATGAAACACTCAAAGTATTCAGCAGTAATAGTGGGAAGTGGTATAGCAGGGCTTTATGCAGCCATTAAACTCACAGAAGAAATGAATCTCCCTGACGGAGTTTTGGTAATAACTAAGGCTCATCTCAAAGAATCAAATTCAAGATACGCACAAGGTGGCGTAGTTGCTGTTATGTCAAAAAATAAAAAAGATTCTACAAGCCTCCATATCGCAGATACAATAAAAGCGGGTGCAGGATTATCAGACTTCAGCGTAGTTAAATTTATTTCTGAAAACAGTGAAATGGTAATCAACGACCTATTAAGCTACGGAGTTGAATTCGATAAAGATGATCAAAATAATTTAAAATTCACACTAGAAGGTGCTCACAGTGCTAACAGGATTTTACACTCAGGAGGAGATGCCACCGGTTACTGTATTGAAAAAGTACTTGTGGAGAAAATCAAGAACGAGCCAAATATAACCATATACGAACAAACATTAGCAGTTGATTTATTAGTCAACTCTGACAAAGTATGCAAAGGTCTTATAGCGTACAATTCCG
>JAEZLC010000264.1 GCA_023435965.1 Cyanobacteria bacterium OH_CDB_58
TGTTATGACAGATCCCGCAATGACAACATCTCCATTAAAAGGCAAGCCCGTCACTTTGACAATTGATTCAGCAATTCAACATACCTGCGAATCTGAGTTGATGAAAGTAATAACCGAAAAAAAGGCACTCAGAGGTGCTGTCGTTGTTATGAATCCAAAAAACGGCGAGATTCTGGGGTATTCTGTATATCCTACTTACAATCCTAATCAGTATAAAAAAGCGACTCCTCTGCAAATAAAAAATTGGACGTTGTCGGATGTTTTCCCTCCCGGCTCTACGTTTAAAGTTATAACTGTGGCTTCAGCACTTGAAAATAACAGAATTACTCCGACTTCAAAAATTTTAGATACAGGGAAAATAGAAATTGGCGGCTGGGAAAT
This sequence comes from Cyanobacteria bacterium OH_CDB_58, assembly GCA_023435965.1. Taxonomy (GTDB): domain Bacteria; phylum Cyanobacteriota; class Vampirovibrionia; order Gastranaerophilales; family Gastranaerophilaceae; genus JAEZOG01. Next base: position 382 of record JAEZLC010000264.1, read on the forward strand.
CAAAAATTATGATTACCATAAAAAGCCTTATCCCGGTTGGATTGATCTGCAATATTTGTTAGAGCATTCAAGTAACGTAGGCAGTGTAAAAGTCGCAATGTCAATGACTGCTTTAGAGTTTTATAATACCCTCAAAAAATTCGGCATAGGTGAAAAAACAGGTATAGATTTGCCTGGAGAGTCAAGCGGTATTCTTCCTTTGTACACAAATTGGGATAAATCCAGAAAAGCAACGATGGGCTATGGTTATGGTGCTTCAACTACTGTTATTCAGATGGCATCAGCTGTATCTGCAATAGCAAATAACGGAGTAAGAGTGACTCCGCACGTCATAAAATATAATGAAGAAGAATCATTAGAGAAAATAAAAAGTACACAGGTCATTTCTGCGATAAATGCTCAGGCATTAACTAAGGTTATGACAAGCAGTATTGAAGCCTCAAAGTCGCCGGTAAAATTAGATCATTATACCGTTGCGGCAAAAACAGGTACTTCAAGGAAGACAATGGAAAATGGAAAAGGTTACACGGATAAGCTGTATACTTCTGTTGTCGGGTTTTTCCCTGCTTCTAACCCTCAGGTGTTGATATACGTTGTAGTAGACTCGGCGTCAGGATATGATATTTGGGGAAGTACTGTTGCGGCTCCGGTCTTTAGAGAAGTTGCGATGCAATCTGCGAGGATTTTGAATATTACGCCGGACAAGAAGGCACCGATAAAGCTAAAAGATAAAAAAGGATAAACATTATGTTATTGAGTGAGATTTTAAAAGGGATACAAAAATACGAACTTGTAAATTTTGAAGATGTAGAAATAAGCGGATTATCCTATAATTCAAAGACAACAAGCTCTGGCGATATGTTTATATGTTTAAAAGGTGAGCATTCTGACGGACATCAATTTGTACAAATGGCAGTCGAAAAGGGTGCTAAGGCACTTTTATGCGAAAAAAAACTCGATACTGTTTTGCCTCAAGTAATAGTTGATTCTTCAAGACAATCTATCGCCCAAGTATCTGCAGCATTTTATTCTTATCCTTCAAAAGAGCTTAACCTTGTCGGAATAACAGGAACAAACGGAAAGACTACAGTTACTCATTTGGTGCAAAAAATAATTGAGGCTAACAACAGAAAATGCGGTCTTATTGGAACATTGGGATATAAAATAAACAGTGACAGTGATTATAAGGAAGCTAAACATACTACGCCTCAGGCTCCAGAATTGCAATCTACATTAAGGATGATGGTTGAAAATAAAATTTCGGACGTTGTTATGGAAGTTAGTTCACATGCTCTAGAACAAAATAGGGTTGCCGGGTGCGACTTTAATGGTGCAGTTTTTACAAATTTGACTCAGGATCATCTTGACTACCATATAACTATGAATAATTACTTTGATTCTAAGGCAATATTGTTTAAAGGGCTTAAGGAAGGTGCTTTTGCCGTAATCAATGCTGATGATGAATATTCGCAAAGATTTATATCGGTAGTGCCAGAGAATGTGAAAATATTGACATATGGGGTTAGGAATACTGCAGATATTATGGCGAAAAATATCGAATTTTCAATTCATGGAGCAGAATGCATATTCAGTTTTGACAACTGCGAAAAACCTATAAAATTCCAGCTAAATGGAATGTTCAGTATATACAATGCTTTAGCTGCTTTTGCCGCAGGGATTGCAATGGGTATAGATCCGAGCATCTGTATAAGTGCTCTTGAACAAACCCCGAGCGTAGCAGGAAGATTTGAGATAGTTAACAAAGAACCTCTTGTTATTGTTGATTATGCTCACACACCGGATGGACTTGAAAATGTTCTTAAAGCCGCAAGAGAAATTACCCCTAAAGGTAGTAATTTAATATGCCTTTTTGGTTGTGGCGGAGATAGAGATGCGACAAAAAGACCGAAGATGGGCAAAATAGCCGATGAATATGCGGATAAAATAGTTGTTACGTCGGATAATCCCAGAAGCGAAGATCCGGAGCTTATAATATCTGATATTATGACCGGTATAAAGTCTGTAAATACGCAGAGAATTTTTGTAGAATCTGATCGCAGAGAAGCAATAAAACTAACAAAGACAGTAGCAAATAAAAATGATGTGATAGTCTTAGCCGGAAAAGGACATGAGGATTATCAGATTTTAAAAAATGAAACTATTCATTTTGATGACAGAGAAGAAGCAAGAAATGTTTTTGCAAATAGCGGAATATAATCTATAATTATATTGCAACTATTTGCTGGATAAAGGAGTTATTATGAAGTTAACAGTTTTAGGTGCCGGATGTTGGGGATTAACTTTAGCATGGCTATTATCAGATAATTTTGACGAAGTATGTGTCTGGGGAAGAGAAAAAGATCTTTCTGAAGAATTAATAAAAAATAAAAGAGCATTAAAGCCTTTAACTGTGCAGCTCCAAGATAAGGTGCAGGTAACTTCAGATTTGTCTCTTGCCATAAAAGATGCAGAAATCATTCTTATAGTTGTGGCTACATCGGGAATCAGAGATGTATGCCAGAATTTAAAAAAGGCCGGTTTGAAAAATGAA
>JAEZLC010000275.1 GCA_023435965.1 Cyanobacteria bacterium OH_CDB_58
TTCTTTTGCAGCAATCATAGCTTCTTTTTTAATTAAGATTTCCTTATCTTTATAATCAGTCAAAAGTCTTTGATTTTCTTCACGCACCTTTTTTGTTTTTTGTAAAACTACAACGAGAACTATAATCAAAGCAAAAATTATAGTAATAAAAAGGATGCTTAATACATTTACGTTTTCTATTGTCCTATACCTCGTTCTTTGCTATATACATACTTACCCGAATATACACAAAGTATACTTGAGTTCTTCATTTCAAAATAAACTGTTTTAATTAGTTCATATATTCATATAATAAAATTGTGATTTTACCTTATAATCTAGTAGCATTTTATCACATCTTATATGCTTTTAACAAGAACTTTTTATTTTAATACAAATTAGGAAAATTTTTCTTATTCAAGTGATAAGTCAAACAATAATAACAAATTTCATCAAGATACTAGACATAAAAATTTTTTTATATTATATTCATAACTACAAGATGCCCTGGTGGCGGAACCGGTAGACGCGTTGGACTTAAAATCCAATTAGGCTTACCCCTAGTGCCAGTTCAAGTCTGGCCCAGGGCATATCTTCGAAACTCATTCGTAAAGAATGAGTTTTTTTACTTATAACAAAGGTTATTATGCTAAAAATAAGAGTTCGTCAAAACCTATTAATAAAACATCTGGAAGTGAAAGAAGCAAAATTGCTATTCGAACTTGTGGACAAAAATCGAGATCACTTCAAAAAATGGCTCAACTGGGTAAACTTTATCCAAAACATTGAACAAGAAAAAAGGTACTTAAAATCCCTTTCTCAAGATGAGTTTAAAGCTGGTTCAATAGACATGGGAATTTGGCTTGATGACAAGATTATCGGGACATTAGGGCTTATAAACATTGACAGGCTCAACAAACATGCAACTCTTGGATACTGCCTTGATGAAGAACATCAGCATAAAGGTATAGTGACAGATTGCTGCCACAAACTAATTCAATTTGCCTTTAACGAGCTTGGCATTAATAGAATTGAAATCAAAGTCGCACAAAACAATTTCAGAAGCAAAGCTGTGGCTAGAAGGCTGGGATTCAGGCACGAAGGAACATTAAGACAATCCTATCATATAAACAGCACATTCGTTGATTGTGAACTGTTCAGCAAGCTTAAGAGCGAATTTAAGCCATAGTTTTTGTAAACTTTTAGTAATTTCAACCCATTTGATGTTAATTTCTTACTTTTTCATGTCTTTAATAAGTATATAGACAGGTTGATTTTTGCAAAAATGAATATTATCCCGTTTAACATAAATAAAATAGCATTCAAAGGCAGCCCTCAGACATCAGAAAACAAATCTGATGTTAATTCTGTTTCGCAAAAACCATCCACATATACTATTTCTCAAAACCCCATTACTGCCGCACAAATAGGGGTAAAAACACCTGTCTCATACAAGAAAATCACCGAAATACCGATTCCGGAATGTAAAACTCCAGCAGTACTTTATAAACTTGCAACCGGTCAAAAAGTTGTCATATTGCCAAAGGACGGGCCTGCTGTTGTCAGAACCTTCTTCAATGTTGGCTCTATGAATGAACCTGAGCACCTAAGAGGCATCAGTCATTACATTGAACACAATTTATTCAACGGAACGGATAACCTTGGGCCGGGAGAATTCTTCCAAAAAGTTTCTGATCTTGGTGCTGCAACAAATGCAATGACGGGCTATAACCAGACAAACTATTACATAAAATCCCAACTTCTTAAAGATAACTCTCTCGAAGAAATAATAAAACTTCACGCTGATCAGGTTCAAAATCCCAAGTTTGCATTGGACCAACTCGAAAAAGAAAAAGGTCCTGTTACCTCAGAAATCAGCATGTACGCCGATAGTCCTTTTAATATCGGAAGAAATGTTGCCCTAAAAAATCTTTACCAAATCAATACTAACTCAAAAGATTTAATAGCAGGCAGTATTCAAAACATAAATGCTATAAAAAGAGAAGACGTCGTCGACTACTACAACACATGGTATACGCCTGATAACGCTATCACAGTGATTACAGGGGATGTAAACCCGGATGAAGCCATAAATCTCATATCAAAAAATTTCACAAAGACAAAAGTGTCAAACCCACAAAACAAGAAATTTGAAGAGCTCACCCCTACTCAAAAGCCAATAAGAATTGATGTAAAAAGTCCAAAAAGCCCAGCTACACTAATCAACATGGGCTTTGTCGGACCCGAAAATATAAACACCAAAGACAAAATAGCTATGGAAGTCCTTTCGGTGATAATGAGCGGTTACACTAACGCAAGACTGACAAAGGCATTAGAGCCCCTGCATTGTGAAGCCGAGTGCTCTATGGAAAAAATCGGCAACAAAATAGATGACAAACAAGCCTTCTTTATTGGTGCTGCAGCACCGGAAGAAAAAAGTGAAGAAGCTTTGAAAATAATCTATCAAGAAATATCAAAGATTGCACAAAACCCTCCAAGCCAAGAAGAATTTGGTATAGCCGTGAACAAAATCAGAATAAATCTTGCAGAAAACAACGAAAGTGCAATCCAATTAAATGAATTTATCGGAACATCATTCTTAGACAACGACTTAAACTATCTTTCTAATTACAAAAATATTTTAGAAACGTTAACTGCCCAAGATATTCAAAATGCAGCAAAAAAATATTTAGACCTCAACAAAACGTCAATAAGCGTAGTGCATCCGAGCAGCTCTTCCAATGAAACAATAGCTCTAAACTATCAGAAAACAAATTCAAAAAAACCTGCACAAATCGCTTTTGGCAGCTCTAAAATCAACACGTCAGAAATTCATTCAAAAGTAAAAGAGTACAAACTCCAAAACAATATTGAAGTTGCAATAAATCCTATAGAAAATGATTTTGCGATTTATGAAATGAACTTCAATTTGCCAAACTTCCTTGATGTTAGCGGTCCAGAACTTATGATTCTTCAAGAAATGCTAAACAGAGGCTCAATGTACAATAACAACGAAACCTTCCATAATCTACTTGAGAAATCAAATATAGAAATGGGATTCGGGACTTGCCCATTAGGGATAAACGTAATAGCAAAAGCTCCAAAAGACAAAACCGAAGCAGCACTAGCTTTTACAAAAGAAGTTCTTTTAAGCCCGAGATTCGATCAAGAGAACTTCGAATTCGCCAAACAATCAGTAAAACAATTGCTTCAAAGTCTCTCTAAAAATGCAAATGACAAGCTTGATGCACAACTATACCCACACCTTAAATTCACAGCAACAAGAGATGAAGCATTAAAAAGTTTAGAAAATATTTCACTTGAAAAAATTCAGGCAATATACCAAACAATAATAAACAATGCATCCGGACGAGCTGTACTTTCTGCCCCTATTGAAAGTAATCCTCAGATAACAAGCGGATTCTTAAATTCATTATCAACAGGATTACCAACATTAAAACCCTGCACTAAAAACATAATAAAAACTTATGCACCAGCAGAAAAAGCAAAAATAGTCACAGATACAGAAGTAAGAAATCAAGCTGAAATAGTTCAGGCACATAAATTTCAGACAGCAGGAAATATCGAAGATCAGGCAAAACTCCTTCTATTGAATATGATTCTGGGAGGAAATTCGAGTTCCAGACTGTTTAGCGACTTAAGAGAATCACAAAAACTGGCTTATTACGTATCGTCAAAATTAGAGCAGTTTGGAGATACTTCAACAATAAAATTAAATATTATGACAACAACAGATGATCCTAATGATCCTTCCAGCACACCTGATAATATTAACAAGTCTCTTGCCGGATACGACAAACACATTAACAAGCTCAAAACTGAACAAGTATCACAAGCAGAACTTGAAAAAGCTAAACTTATACTTAAAAATAATCTTCTAAACTCGATAGAAACCTCAGCAGGTAAAACTATCGACCTTGCGGACTCACAATCAACTTCATATGGTATAAATAAAACAAAATTATTACTTGAAGCAATTGAAAAAACAAACGTTAAAGACATTCAAAATGCTGCAAATTACGCATTTAAGCATCCCCCAATAACCTCAATTCTTGCCAGCCAAAAATCTCTTGAACAAGCTGGAATAAAAGAAGCTTAAAACCCGAATTAATCAAGTTCGTATGTGGAAGAGTCCCCTCCATCAGAGGCTTTTACTCCTGCTGAGTTAAAAGTGTAGTTTGAAGCTATGCTATCAGCAAAAAAGCTTGTATTATTATCCGGCGACATATATGGGAAAGCTATATTTGCCTGAGACTGACCCCATCCGCCTTTTCCAATCAAGTCAAAATAAGGATACTTCATGTTGATTGAGGCATATTCTTTAGAATAAAAATAAGACTCCAATACCTTTCCGTTAATTACAGATGCTTTATCGTCGTCGTCCAGAACCGACTTAATGAATTTTAGCCCCATCTTCGTGGCAATATAAGGAACTATTGCAATATTGGCACCGCAGTTTCTTCGCAGGTCATAATAAGCATCCTTCAGGCTATCACCACTTCCTGCATAATCATCTAAAATAACATATAACGAATTTTCATCAGCTCTAACAACCTGATCATACGTTCTCTCAAACTTGCTTTCGTCAATATTGTTTATTTGTTGGTATTGAAGGGCAATCACGCCATAGCTCTTGTTAATTCGAGGAATTATGTAATAAATATTTTCTTCACTGATTCCTTTTTGTTCAGCCAAATCCATAATTTCGCCATGGACTTTTTTTGCAATAAGTCCAAGTTCCCTCATGCTTACAACTTTTCCATCTTTTTCGAGAATATCAAGAGCAGGCCCCCTTTTGTAATCACCCTGAGGAAGAGCTTTTTCAAAAGCTTCCTTAGTCATCTTTCTAGACTCTAAATTTTTTGCAATATCAGAAGCATTAGGCTCTACAGAAAAATCCACCTTGTTATTTTGAATGACCTCAATTTTATCCTCAAGACCTAATGATTTAAGCTTATTTTTTACATCATAATTTAATGCGTTTGAAATAGCTTCATCTTGAGAGAAACCTTGTGCCATATTTGCCTTAACTTTTTTATAAATATTATTGGTTTTGCATTTCATTTCATCAAGAGTGTTTACATTAAAAACAGTCACACCTGAATCCCAACCTTCTGGATAATATAATTTAAAATTATTTCTTTTTATGTGTCTTTGAAGATTAGAATCATTTTCAATCCTTGATAAGATATTTTTATCGAGTAAAAATGCACCTTTTTTACGATAATAAATGGTATCCAAGTCTATGTATGTTGCAGGATCCTTTTCAAAAGCCTTTTTAGTATGCAAATAGCTTAAATTTTCAATAAGGGAGTTAACTCTGTGAGTCGAAAACGAAAAAACTCCTAATCCATCTTCTTTTTTAGCAATCAGAAAATCATAGAGTCCGTTCAAACTTTCCATATTCCCAAACTGAGTTGATCGTTGAAGTATTTTCAAAACAAGGTTTCTATCTTTCTTTGGATACTCATCAACTATAGACAAAACATCGGCTTCTGACACATCCATAAGCTGGGAGTTCAAACTATTCAATACGTCGTCAACATTGCTTAAAGACTTAAATGAAACACTCAAAGAAGGATAAATTGAAGCACTTGCTAGAGGGCTTTGTTTAGGCAAGGCAGAGCGGACAAAAATATCCGAATTCAATTTCCCTCCAACAGCACCAACAGGGATATTCTTCTGAATAACCTTCGTCTGGTACTTCGTAGTTATTTGAGGCGATGCAAAAATACTCTTAATCATAACATTTCCGTATTATAAGTTATGGTTATCATATAAAAGCCGGACAAATTATTTTTTGCTAACAAAAAACCGCTATTAATATAGCGGTTTTTGTTTATAAATTATTAATTCTTACTTTTTTAAGAATTCTGGAATATCAAGAATATTTGTTGCCAATTCTTGAGTAGATTTTGTTGCCGTAGGTTGGCTATTGAATGAACCAGAGAAGAAGTCAGCAACATTTATTGGTTTTGCAGCAGGTTCTTGCTCTTTTTTGTACTGAGCTAACTGAGTATTTTTCAATTCAAAGCCTGTAGCAATAACTGTGATCTGGATTTCTCCCTGAATTCTGTCATCGATAACAGAACCAAAAGTAACGATGGCATCATCAAGTACAGCATCGTGTATAACTTGCGCAGCTTCAGTAACTTCATGAAGAGTCATATCTGAACCACCAGTTACATTCATAATGATACCTGAAGCACCGTTGATTGAAGTTTCTAATAGCGGAGAATTGATAGCTAACTTAGCAGCTTCCATTGCTCTACCTTCGCCTGTTCCTCTACCGATACCCATTAACGCAGAACCTGAAGACTGCATAACAGCTTTAACGTCTGCAAAGTCAACGTTGATAAGTCCAGGTACAGTAATAATATCAGAGATACCTTGAACACCACGTAATAGAACTTCATCTACTACTTGGAAAGCTTCTCTCATTGTAGTTCTTCTCTCAACGACTTCTAACAATTTGTCGTTAGGAATAACAATCAACGCATCTACTGTCTCTTTTAATTTCTCAAGACCTTGTAATGCTTGATTTAATCTTCTTTTTCCTTCAAAGCTAAACGGTTTTGTAACAACACCGATTGTTAAAGCACCAAGTTCTTTAGCAATTTTAGCAACAACAGGAGCTGCACCTGTACCTGTACCACCGCCCATGCCGGCAGTAACAAATACCATATCTGCACCGTCTAATGCTTGAACAATGTGATCTCTTGTTTCTTCAGCTGCTTTTTCGCCGATTCCCGGATCTCCACCGGCACCAAGACCACTTGTTAACTTGTTACCTAATCTAATTTTATTTTCAGCGGTAGACATTTCTAAAACTTGAGCATCTGTATTCATCGCCCAAAAATCAACGCCGCCAAGACCAGCCTTGATCATTCTGTTAACAGCATTCCCGCCGCCGCCGCCAACACCTACTACTTTAATGTTCGCAGGATTAGCCACTGGTGCTGGAGTGAAACTAGCTGCAGAACTCGTAACTGATTCTTTGTCTTTTCTTCCGAAAATATCTGGTCCAAAATTTTCCACTAATAGGCCCTCTTATTTTTTCTACTAATACATTTAAACCGACTACTATCCACTGCGGTTTTTATTGAAAGGTTATTCTCTAATAAGGTTATTTTAAATAATCCTGCTATAAAATAACTAACTACTATACTATTTTAAATATAGAAATTAGTAAAGAAAAACCAATAAAAATATTATAGAATTTTAATATAAGTTCAAATTATTACAAAAACCCAAAACAAAAATGAAGGCAGCTTTTAAACTGCCTTCATTTACTGGTGATTTAATTATCTTCTTCTTGTAGCGTCCAATCTTTCGTTGATGATTTTTTGAGCATTGTCAGCCAAGTGGTTTCTTAAAGTGATTATTAGTTTATCTGCTTCTGACATTTTAGCTCTTAATCCGTCAACTTCGCTGTTTTTAACTTCTTCTGTCATTATTTCTTTTGCTTTTGCGTCGATTTTTCCGATTTCTTCATCAATGTTGATATCTACAATAGATGAACCTTGGTTTGACAAGAAGAACTGAGGATATTTAACCTGATTACCTTTTTGAGCTGGTGCTTCTTGTTGTCCTTGCTGAACTTCAGTCTCAGTGATTTGAGTATTGATGGTTGCAATTTGAGAATCTACATTTGTGATTTCTAATTCATTGTTTACATACTGTGCATTTGAGAAGTTCAATTCTGCTTCTTTATCGCTTAATACTGATTCGCTTGACTTCAACTCAGCATTCTTGCCTTGGATTTTTGAATTTAAAGACTCGATTAAAGGTGATACTAATTGAAGTTTGCTTGAAGAAGCTTTTATAGAAAGCTGAACATGCCCTTGTTGGCTTACATAGCTTGAAATTTGAGAGCAAAGACCTTTGATTTTTGTATTTTGAGAATCTACAATAACTGTTCCGGCATTTGTGCTACCTAAGGAATTATAATCACTGATTCTGCCAGCGATGTAAGAAGGCATTTCTTCTGCTTTTAATTCTCCGTTTTTTACTAGCTCTAGAGCTTCAGTAGTTGCAGCAGAGATAGCTTTTCTTTGAGATTTTAAATCGTCTTCTGCTTTTTCAGTCATATCAGAAACTGTTTTGTTTAAGCTTTCTATAGTATCGTCCAATTCAGCTTTTGAGCTGTTAATTTTATTATTTACGCCTGTTAAAGTATCATTTTTCGCAGCGATTTCTTTATTTTCTTTTTGGATAGTTTTTTCTAAAGATGCTTTGTTTGCATTTAATTTGCTGATTTCGCTTCTTGTAGCTTCTGTTGAAGATCTGTGGCTTTCGATTTCTGATTTTAATTGAGCCATTCTATCTTTTAATTCAGCATTTTTCTTTTCTAGGTCCTTCTTACGAGCCACTAATTCTTCTTTTTGATTTTTTAATTCTTGTTTTTTATTTTCATCTTGAGTCGCATTGATTTCAGAGTCAATATCAGAAATAGCTTGAGATGTATTTGAAATAGATGAAGAAAACTCATCTGATGCAATTTTAGCCATACCGAAATTATCAATAGCAGTTGAAGAAGCTATCTGTTCACTTATAGATGAAGTTGAATTAACATTTGTTAGTGATCCGAAATTATTTGAGATTGCGTTAGTCAACTTTAAACCCTCATACTTTACACATGTATATAAAAACATTTGAGTATATAAGATTTCAATACTCGTTATATCTGTTACAATTCGTTACACCTTTCTCCATCTTCAATAATGACGGGCTTAAAATTTTTGTTATTTAAATAATAAACAATCATTTCTTCTTTGCCTTATACTAAAATCTTAAACTATAATGTTTTAGTAAACTACTGAGGAAAAATATGAAAACCTGCCCATTTAAAAAAGAAGAATGCAACGAAGAATGTGCCTTATACATAGCTCCAGATGAGCTTAACGAACTGGTTCTTAACAGGCTTGCCAGCCTTGGGATTGTCAGCAAAACAGCAGGAGTCTGCTCGTTTAAAACAGCAGCGTTGAGCTTGAACAGATATATATTTGAAAACACGATTACAAAAAGAAGCTAATCCTGAATTTCTTTTATTATTTTAGAATGTATTTCATTCGCTTTGATTAAATTTTCAGAAATAATCTTATACTTATCAAAATTTTCTTCCGTAGGGAAAGAAGTATTAATAAGCTCATCTACATTACTGTTTATTGAATTTAAATCCTGAAGAGTTGCCTTGAGCTTTGCCTGTTTTTCCTTCAGGAAAAAATAATTTATCACAGGGATTTTAGAGACAACTTTTTTAAAAAGAGACTTAAAGGCAACCCAGGCGTGATTGATATCTTTGGGGGATTCCATAGCCGCTTTATCTTCTATATGGTCTTCCAGCAAGAGAAAATGATTATCCATCGTGTTTAAACGTTTTATTTTAGGTTTTTCTATCGGGATTGTAGAAGGCTGCTGGATATTTCTTGAATAATTTGTAAAAACGTTGGGCTTTGAAGTCAAGTCAAGCTCAATATCCTCTATCAATCTTTCGTCAATAGAAGGTGCAAATAAGAAATTATTATCTGTTAATTGTGGTTTATTTATCTCCATGGTTTCTAGCTATATTATTAACCAGTTTCAATAAAAAATAGACCTATAAATATATGAGATTGAACAAAATCTAACGATTGATTATAAAAATGACCTCTTCAGCAAAAAGATTTGAGAAAAAATTCTTCACTCTGCATCTCAATTTTTGTGCTCTAGTGGTATATATAGCTTTTAAGATATTGATGTTTCTTTTTCTGCAAAATTCAAAAAAGTCCAATATAGTCAAAAGGTGAATGTTTGGAGTGTCATACCATTCAAAAGGCAACATTTTAGACTTCGGCATTCTTCCGTTTAAAAGCAGATATAGTCTTACTTTCCAATAGGCAAAATTAGGGAAACTGACTACCACTTTTTTTCCTGCTCTGAGCATCTCATCTATTACGTAATCGGGTTTTTCTGTTGACTGCAGGGTTTGATTAAGAATGATATAGTCCCATTCTTTATCAGAAAAGTCTTTTAATCCATCATCAATATCTCCCTGTATGATTGACAGACCTTTTTGTATACTTTTTATTACGTTATCCTGATTAATCTCTACACCTTTACCTGTAACTTTTTTCTTTTCTGCAAGCATTTTTAAAAGAGTGCCATCTCCACATCCAAGGTCAAGAACCGAGGAACCTTCCTCAATGAGTTCCGTGATAAGAGAATAATTAAGCTGCAAACCTTTGTTGTTATAGTTATTATCTGACATACACTAAGCATCCTTTTCCAAAAAAGATTTTACTATTTGGGTTTGAGTATCAAACTCCAGCAAAAATGCATCATGCCCGCACGGAGACTCTATTTCACAGAAAGAAACATCCTTTCCGGCCTTTAGCAGTGCCTTGACCATTTCCTTAGACTGAGAAGTGGGGAAGAGCCAGTCTGAAGAAAAAGACATTATAAGAAATTTAGCATTTGAACGGGCAAAGGCATTTTCTAAAGAACCGTATTTTTGTCCCAAATCGAAGTAATCAACAGCTTTGGTTATATACAGATAACTATTAGCATCAAATCTGTCTACAAAAATTCTACCCTGATGCTCTAAGTAACTCTCCACCTGAAAATCGACATTAAAATCAAAGTTAGGTTTATCTTTATCCTGTAATTTTCTTCCAAATTTATTGTGCATAGCTTCTTCGCATAAATAGGTAATATGCCCCACCATTCTGGCAATAGAAAGTCCTTTTTCAGGGAGATCCTTACCGTAATAATCACCATTATTAAAATTAGGATCAGACAAAATAGCGTTTCGACCTACAGCATTGAAGGCGATACCTTGAGCACTGAGTTTTGAGGTAGAAGCAATCACAATAACTGACTCAACCATCTGAGGATGTGCCATTGCCCATTCAAGAGCCTGCATAC
>JAEZLC010000051.1 GCA_023435965.1 Cyanobacteria bacterium OH_CDB_58
TTGAGTTCGCAAAAAAAACCATAGGGCGAAAAGGTGAAGTTCAGTTTTCAGTCGAGCATTTTGGTGATTGTATGGAGAACCTTGATTTTGTTATTGATTCTCTTAAAAGAGTTGTTAAAGCAGGAGCTACTGTCATTAACCTGCCTAATACAGTTGAGAGAACAAGGATTAAAACATTTGTTGATATGGTAGAGCAGGTTTATGCTGCACTTCCAAGAGAAGTTGTAATTTCCGTTCATTGTCATAATGATTTGGGAATGGCTACTGCAGCAACAGTAGAAAGCTACTTTGCAGGAGCAATTCAACTGGAGTGTTGTTTAAATGGATTGGGAGAAAGAGCAGGAAACACTAGTATTTACGAGGTGGCTGTTGCTCTTCATAATTCAGGGGTTGAGGTTCCTCTTGACTTGTCAAAAATATATGAGCTTGCGCTTATTGTTGCAGATATGTCCAAGGTTCCGATATACGAAAAGTCTCCTTTAATAGGACCTGATGCTCTTGCCCACAGAAGTGGAATACATCAGGATGGTGCGGTTAAAACAAAAGATATGGAAAAGGGAGCATATAGGCCGATACATCCGTCGTTAATCGGAAGAAAAGATGACGAAAAATTAGGATTTACTTCTCAATCAGGAAAAACTGCGGTATTTGAGATAATTTCCTCTGCCGGATATCCTATAACCATTCAAGAAGCGGTCAGGATAACTCCTTTTGTAAAAGAAGCTGCTGAAAAAGTCGGGGAGCTTCCTACAAGGAACATTATTGATATTTACTTTAAAGAAGTATTTAATGTCAAAGGTCCGTTCAAGCTAGTTGAGCTTGAAAAAATCACTGACGGAAAGTTTCAGCTCAAGTTTAATCATTATGATCAGCATTTTGATGTTGTGGGAGAGGGAAATGGCCCGTTAGATGCTTGTTTGAATGCTTTAAAGAGTGCAGGATTTGATTATAAGCTGCTTCATTATGAGCAAAAGGCAATGGATGAAGAAATTTTGGGTTCAGGAGCAACGGCTATGACTGTTATTCACTTTGAATCACCAACAGGAGAAACAATTATCTCGAGAGGTAAGGACGAAAGTACCATCAAGGCAAACGTTAAGGCAATATTTAACGGTCTAAACCTCATATCTAAGGCAAATATAGATGGATAATTCTTCGAGAAAACAAGAGCTTATTAAAAAAGATGTTCAATACGTTTGGCATCCCGATACTCAAATGAAAGAGTATGAGACAGAGAGTCCTATTATTATTGAAAAAGGCAAAGGGATATATGTTTGGGATGTTGAGGGTAATAAATATATTGATGCTATTGCCTCATGGTGGGTAAACACCCTCGGTCATTCGCATCCAAGATTAAATAAAGCTTTGTGTGAACAGGTAGAAAAAATCGAACATGTTCTGTTGGCAGGTTTTTCTCATATCCCCGCTATAGAATTGGCGGAAGAACTCGTAAAACTTACTAATAATGATTTAAAGAAAGTTTTTTATTCAGATAACGGGTCGACCGCAACCGAAGTTGCGTTGAAAATGGCTTATCAGTATTGCGTTCAGACAGGTAATCCGGGAAAAACGAAGTTTGTAGCCTTAGAGCAGTCATACCATGGGGATACTTTAGGGGCTGTGTCTGTTGGCGGAGTTGATATATTTTCAAAGGTTTTTAAGCCTTTGTTGTTTGATATATTTCAGGCGAAAAGCCCGTATTGTTACAGGTGTCCTTTGGGTTTAGACAATAAAACATGCAGCATAGAGTGCATAAACTCTGTTGAAGAAATTTTTGAAAAACATCACCAAGAAATAGCCGCGATGATAGTGGAGCCGTTAGTGCAAGGTGCTTGCGGAATGAGGATGTATCCTGCAGAGTATTTGAAAAAACTAAGAGCCTTGTGTGATAAATACGAGATTATTTTGATTGATGATGAAGTTGCTATGGGTTTTGGTAGAACCGGTAAAATGTTTGCTTATGAACACGCACAAATTACCCCAGACATAGTTTGCCTCGCCAAAGGAATAACGGCAGGTTATTTGCCGTTAGCCGTCACCATGACTACTGAAAAGATATTTAATGCCTTTTATGATGACTATGAAAAATACAAGGCATTTTATCACGGCCACAGTTTTACCGGAAACCCTCTTGCGGCAAGTATTGCTCTTGAAAATCTGAAAATATTTAAAGAAGAAAATATTATTGATAGGTTGCAGCCAAAAATTGAACATTTTCAGAAGGAGCTTGATAGATTAAAAGAGCTTAAGCACGTAGGGGATGTAAGGTACACGGGAATGGTTGCTGCGGTTGAGCTTGTAAAGAATAAAGAATCTAAAGAGACCTTTGACTCAAGCTTGCGAATAGGGAAAAAAGTCTACAAGGAAGCCTTAAAGCTGGGAGCGATCTTAAGACCGCTTGGTCATATAATATATTTCATTCCTCCATACGTAATTACGGATGAAGAAATTATTGCCCTTGTAGAAATTGCTTATAAATCAATAAAAACGGCAACAGAAACTATTGATTAAGAAAAGGGTTCTTTTTTTTAGGAACTGAAATGTTCATTTTTTTTAATAAATCTGAAAACCAGGCTTTTATAGTGGCAAAGAAGTCCTTGTCTTCTTCAAGCTCAATTTGATGCTCGAAAGAATCATCTTCTTGCCCTTCAAAAAGATCTCCTTTAGCTTTTGTTTCGCTGTTGCCGTCTTTTTTGCCTCTTTTAAAATAACCCAAATTGCCGCCGCCGCCGTTGTTTAACATTTGCTGCGCCTCTTGGATGACCGGTTTGAAACTTGGACCTTTAAAGTCGAAAGACATAATAGAATACCGAGTTAGTAACCTTTTTCATGCAACGGATGTTTGCATAGGAACATTAGGGAAAAAACCGAAGATTTTACACTTCTTAATATTATTATATACTATCTTTGTAGAAAGTTAAATCCTTTGTTCGTATTAGTATTAACTTTTATAACGCAATTTGAATAATAGTGCCAGAAAGCGTTAATTTCTTGTCCTAATAAATTGGTTTTTCCGGCTTTTAAAAGCATGATAAAATGAAAATAATCATTAATAATGATTTATACAAGAAAATGGATTTTTGATGAGCGATCTTAATATAGGACAATTCATAAACAGATTTTTAAACTCAGAGTTGGCCAAAAAGTTTAACGTAACAGCTCAAGGTGCTTCTAATCAAGGAGTCAGTGTCAGGTTTGAGCCCAAGGGGACTTTTGAGCAGCCGGCAATTTATACTCCTGTAAAAAGCCAGGGCTCTTCCATGTTTGACAATAAACCTTTGAATATAAACATTAATAGTGCGGATAAGGTGATTATTTTAAAAGATCTTTTGAACATTCCCAAAGATATTAAAGATTTTTTGCTTATGATGACGAATCAAACACAAACTCAGGTTCAGGATATGCAAAAATTGGTTAATACATTGTTGGCAAGCAATGTAGATATTTCCAAGATTCTACATTTTTTGCACAATAACGGAAAAGAAGCTAATTCTAAGTTATTACAGATGATAGCAAGTTTTAACCAGAGTGGTGCAAACGTTAATACTGATGAATTGAAGCAGCTTATGAGTTTAATAAATGCCTTTATTCCTTCTTCTTCTGCCCCTCAAAACCAGGCGTTAAAGAATTTATTAATTTTGTATTTGCCCTGGCTTCCTTTGTCTGAAAATACAGGATTTCAGCTTGAAGTAGGGGATTCAGATAAGGAGCAAAGCGAAAAAGCCAGTGAGGATTCAATCTCTATTTTGATTTCTACAGAAAATTTTGGCAGGGTTAAGGTATTGTTATACAAAGAATCGGCAGAGAATATTGAAGTACAGTTTTCTTGCTCCAAATCATTTCCCAAGGATGAAGTAATGGATTTGTTAAAAAAAGAAACAGGTGAATATAACCTGAAAATGCAGATAGGGTTTGAAGAAAATGAAAATCTTAAGCTCGACGAGACGGCAAAGCAAGAG
>JAEZLC010000106.1 GCA_023435965.1 Cyanobacteria bacterium OH_CDB_58
CTCATTTATGAAAGAATTCAAAGGCGTTGATATGTCTTCTTCTTGGGCAGATCAAAACTCAATTGAAAAATTAACGGCAATTTTCAAAGATGCAGCAACAGATAACAAATCAAAATCATTTGTAAAAGACACTTTAGCAAAGTTACAAGGTTTTGATGAAAAAGAATTCGTTGACGTCGAAAAAGTAATAGGAAAAGAAAACTTTGACAAAGCAGTAGACGTTATCTCTGAAGTGATCGATAAAAAAACGATTACTAAAAAAGATATCAAACAAGCTGTTTCTCAAGCTCATTCCATAATCGTAAACGATACAAAAGCTTCAGAAATAATCAAATTCATTGGTGACGACAAGGCATTTTCTTCAAACCTTTCAGATCTTTTAAGAGACCAAATCGATCTGGGAAGAAAATTCGTTCACGGCGGCTTTGCAGATGCAGCCGAGCAAGGAGCGGAAGCTGCCTCTAAAAACCTGGATAACTTCGCTGCCAAAGCAGTAAAAATGGTTAACACTAAAAGCTTAATGGGATTAGGAATAATAATTCCTTTGGCAATGTCAGTACAATCAATTAACAGAGCTATAACAAGGATGAAGTACCACCAAAAAGGTGCTCCAATATATAAAGACTTTGAAAAAGGGAATACTCACAGAGAACTGACTGGTGCTGAAAAAACGAAATTCTTCGCACAAAAGTGTGTTGCAGCCTCTTCTATGGTTGGCTTGGCAGTTCTTTCAATGATGAAAAAACCAAGCATAAAAATGCTTCAATTCAAAGGAATGTTCCCAACACTAGATCAATGCAGATGGATTGCTACAGCAACTTTTGCGAGCAGAATGTTTGCAGCAGAAGATGCTAACGAACTCAGAGAATCTACAGTAAGAGACATTGCTTCATTCTCAGGCTTATACTTCCTTGGTGACTACGCAGCAAAAGCGGCGGCTACTCTTATAGAAAAAGTTAAACCGGATGTTAAATTGATAAACAGATTAGTAGCTGACGACAAATCTGCCGGTGCACCAAAAAGATTCTGGAACTGGGTTAAAAATTATCAGCTAAAATCTTTTGAAGAGGTTAAAGGTCCTGCAGCAAAAAATATGCGTTCAATATGCCAGATTGCCAGCTTAGCGTTCTCAGTAGTTTCTTTGGGAATACTATTACCTAAATACAATAGAAAAGTAACAGAGAAAAAAGAAGCAGCAAGAAAAGCAGCCGAGGAGCAAGCTAAAGCACAACAAAAAAGTACTGTAACTGTAGCTAATCAAAATGTTCCTAAAGCTTTTACAGGATTCGAAAAGTTCACAAAATAAGTAGTGTGTAAATAATAAATAAAAAGGGTGGTTTTAGGACCACCCTTTGGTTTTTGATAAACACCAGAGACCATTAACTATAATCTAATGTCTTGCATTTGAACAAGATTAGATTTAATTCTTTCTATCCAAGCTTTTGCCTCAGGCGAAGCCTTAGACCAGTTAACAGCACATATCCCTCTTTGAACTCTCATCATCCCTTTAAAGAATTCATATTGAGAATTTGCTGCTTTTAGTTTTGAATTCAAATACGCTTCTTGTGCGTCTACTACCTGAGCGATAGGTGCTTTGCCTTTTAGATACATGTCCTTCACATTATAGTAGTTTTCTTGTGCTGCATATGTAGCCTTGTAATTTTGTTCGATACTAAAGTACGCTGCCAAAGAAGCATTTATCCCTGTTCTGATTCGCTCTTCTAGTGTGATTGAAACTTCATCCATATAAGCTTGAAGCTCTGCTTTTTCTGCCCTTATTCTTTGGATTTCAGCAATTTTTGTACCGCCTTCGATTGGTTTCCATTGAGCAAATATGCCCAATCTTCCGTACGTAGGATTTGCCCATGGCATAGTGAAAGGAGTTCCCGGAGCCTTTCTCATATCTTGAACCGGAAGTGTTGCGGGGTTTGTATATTCTCTGCCGAATAAAGAATTATAATCTAGTGAAAGTTTGGCATCAGGCAAAATGAACTTTTGATAGTACATTTTTTCTTCGTAATCTTTCATTTTCAATGCTGTTTTAAGTTTTACAAGCTCTGGAGCAACGTGTATAGCTTCTTCGACAAGCATTTGAGTGAATCTCTCTAGTGCCTCAGGAGTTCTTACATAATCAATAACATTAAGCTCACTTGTATAAAAAGCAGGATCATTTGCTTTTAATTCTTTGAGTTCGAAAGTTTGATTCTGCGGTCTGTTTAACAACCTACTAACAGCGACCTGAACATTTTTGTAGTCCGCTTCCATCTCCAACAATTTTTGCTGATTTATGTGCAATTGGCTTGCCCATCTAAGAACTTCTTCTTTTCCGCTGTAGCCCATTTTCTCTCTAACTCTTGCGATTGCAAGGTTTTCTCTTGACTCTTTAATATATTCTCTTTGGTTTTTAATCGCGTTTTCAAGCATCAATGTTTGAATATATAATTGGGCAATATCTATACCTATACTTTGTTCTGTAAGTAGTTGCTCAGCTTTTTGGAAATTCACCTGCTTGTTTTTGATAAGAATGTTTGTAACAAGTGCAGGAGAATATATTACCTGCTCCATTCCTATTTGAAATACTCCCGTTTTTTCAGGGATAGAGCTTTTTGCAGAATCCGCAAAATCTTCACTATACTGCTGATAACCTAATGTCATCCCAAAAGTAGGAAGATATTTCAAATTCGCAGCCAATGATGCTTTTTGTGCTGCCTTAACAAGATATCTTTTTCTTTCTATGCCTAAGTTTTGCTTATCCAAAGTATCGAATACCGCACTAAGGTCATATTTTTGAGGATGCTTTTTAGTTACCACTTCAGCATTGTTCAAAAGTCTCAAATGAGGCATATAGCCTATGGATTCAGCTGTATCAGAGTTTATGAACAATATTTCTTCCTCATAGAAATGAAGCTGTTGGCTTTTTGATTTTTCTCCCTTTAGAACACCTTGGATATTGAAGGACGTCGCTTCCGCAAGTTTTCTGTCAAGATCAAGAGCACCTGAACCGAGCAAAGCTCCTGCTTCTACATCTTCTTTACCCATTGTTGAAAAAGTTTTAATTTTTTTTGCATTTAACTTTTCGAACAGGTTTCTTTTTTGATCCACTGATAAATTATATAATGGCGTAATAAAAACAGCATCCACATCTGCTGGCATTTTTGCAATTACCTTATCAATATCCCCGTTTACTGAAACAGTTGTATAGTTAATATTCTTACCTGCAAATTTTGGGGCTAAAAACGAGTCCCAATTCTTTTGGGTTTTATAGTACCCTTCATTTATAAGAATCGCCACTTTATTGAAGTTAGTAAGTCTTTTAAATAATTCAACTTTCTGAGTAGCTTGATGTACAGGGTTAAAAAACCCATCTCCCAAATCACGAAGGCCGTATTGATCAATAGTGACAACAAATTTTTGTTTATTCTTTAAACTGCTTAAATATTTTGTAGACAGATAACCAAGTGAAATGACCATTACAGAATTTGACTGAAGAGCTTTATCACTTACTTCTTTTACGCTTTCAGGGGTCCAGTTGCCGACAAAAACTAGATCTTTTGGAAATGCGGCAATATAATCCTGCTCTACAGATTTAGAAATATATTTGTGGAAAAGTTTTAACACAGCTTCATTTTTATCTGAAGGCCCATCAAATACAAATGCGAACTTAATTGAATGTTTGGTAGAATCAACAC
>JAEZLC010000235.1 GCA_023435965.1 Cyanobacteria bacterium OH_CDB_58
AAATGCTTAACTAAAAGGAAGATTAAAAATGACAGATAAACCAACAAAAATTCAAATAAAATTAGTAAGAAGCTTAATCAGCTCTACCGAAAAACAAATCAGAGTAGTAAAAGGATTAGGACTTAACAAAACAAACCAAGTTGTTGAACACTACAGCAGCCCTACTATCATGGGTATGGTAAACAAAGTTTCACACCTTGTTGAAATAGTAAAATAGTTTACAAAAGTAAGCCTGTTGGCGTCAGAAATGATAATGTCAAACAGGAAATTCTATAATAAATTAAATTAAGAAAGGTAACTATAAAATGTCAGAAAGAATAACTTTAGAGGATCTTAGACCCGCTGAAGGTGCAACCAAAAACACAAAGAGAGTTGGACGCGGAAGAGCTTCAGGACACGGTAAAACAAGTTGTCGCGGTCATAACGGTGAAGGACAAAGATCCGGAAGATCAGCAAAAAGAGGTTTTGAAGGCGGACAAATGCCAGCTTACAGAAAAATGCCTAAATTAAAAGGATTTAATAACTTCAATGCTATCAACTATGCAGAAATCAATGTATGTGACTTAGAAAAACTAAGCAAAACAGAAGTTGATTTAGAAGTTTTAAAAGAAGCCGGTCTAGTTCACCCATCAACTGAAGAATTAAGAGTTCTAGGCAACGGTGAAATCAAAACAGCAGTTACTGTAAATGCTAGATACTTTACAGCATCAGCTAAAGAAAAAATTGAAAAAGCAGGCGGAAAGGCTCAGTTAGTATAATGCAGCAACCAAAGATAAAACCACCATCAATGGATGAATTGGTATCTATGTTCAAGGTATCAGGGCTAAAAGAAAAACTTATCTTCACATTATTGATGATAGCAGTTTTTCGTTTGTGCACTCAGCTTCCATTGTTTGGGATAAATAATGAGGTATTCTCTCATATTGCAGCAGGTAACAATATCATTGGCTTTTTAGATATGTTCTCAGGTGGAGCACTTGGGAACGTATCTATAATTGCACTAGGAATCGGACCTTACATCACAGCATCAATTATTATGCAACTTCTAACGGTTGTAATTCCACATTTAGAACAGCTTCAAAAAGAAGAAGGTGAAGCAGGAAGAAGAAAAATTTCTCAGTACACTAGAGTATTTACTGTTGTTATAGCAGCATTCCAGTCTATTGTATTCTTCTTGTTCCTTACACACTCAGCTTCTGCAGCAATTATGCCAGACGTAAACAAGAGTATGTTTATGGTTGGTTCAGTGCTGATTTTGACTGCCGGTTCTGTTTTTACAATGTGGCTTTCAGAATTGATGACGGAAAAAGGTATCGGGAACGGTGCATCAATGCTTATTTTCTGTGGTATCATAAGTAAAATACCGGTTTATGCTAGTCAGACAGGAAAAATAGTATCAAACGACCCAGGACTTCAACTTGGATTAGTGGTGTTGTTGGCTGTTTTCTTTGCGACTATGGTTCTTATCGTTATAATGCAAGAAGCATCTAGAAAAGTAATAATCGTTAATCCAAAAAGACAAGTGGGCAATAAAGTCTACGGTGGAATGAATACATTTATTCCATTCAAACTTAACCCTGGTGGGGTTATGCCAATAATCTTTGCTGTAGCTATTCTTCTTTTCCCAACAACTGTTCTTAGCATTGTTGGTCAATCAGAAGTTTTACAAGGTCCGATTAAAGAATTAATGACTCAAACGTCATTATTCTTCAATCCATCAAGCTTGAGCTACAATATAGTATATTTCTTACTTATCGTAGGATTAACATTCTTCTATGCTTCAATTATGCCAAACATGCAGCCTAAAGAAATCGCTAATAATCTAAAGAAACACGGCTCTTCTATACCGGGTATTAAGCCAGGAACGCCAACTTCAGATGCATTAGACAAGATCTTAAGCAGAGTGACATTTATCGGTGCATTAGGATTGGGAACAATCGCGCTTATACCGTCATTAGCAAGCCACATCACTAATATAACAACTCTTCAAGGATTAGGTGCAACTTCTCTAATCATCATGGTTGGGGTTGCGTTAGATTTCATAAATCAAGTTAAAACACACTTATTAGCAAGAAATTATGAAAGCTTCTTGAAAGAATAATTTAATCTAAAATTAAAAATAAATCCAAAAGGTAAATGATTTTTTTCATTTGCCTTTTTGTTTTTTAATGTACATATTAAAAAATATGCTATAATATTCGAGTCAAACGAGTGAATAGGGTTGTAAAAATGAAAAAAGAATTAATTTTTATCGGACCACCAGCTAGTGGTAAAGGTACTCAAACTGCAAGATTATCTAAAGAACTAGAATTCCCGCATGTAGACACAGGTTCTTTGCTCAGAGCTGCTATCAAGAACGAAACAGAAGCAGGAAAAATTGCAAAAAGCTACATTGAAAAAGGTCAACTTGTACCAAAAGAACTTGTTGCAGAAATAATCAAAGACAGACTAAAACAAGATGATGCGAAAAACGGCTTTATCTTGGACGGATACCCAAGAAGCATAGAGCAAGCCGAAGCCTTAGATGAAATGCTAAAAGAAATTGACAAAGATACTGAGGCAAAAATAAAAGTTTTATACTTTGACATTCCTATTGATAACTTAATTGAAAGAATTGTAAATAGACGCTCTTGTCCTAGTTGCGGATCTATTTTTAACGTAAAAACTATGCCTATAAAAAAAGAAGGCTTTTGCGACAACTGTGAAACAGGACTGGTAACAAGAGCTGATGACACAGAAGAAATTGCAAAAGCAAGATTTAATACATATTTTTCAGAAACAGCTCCGCTTGTTGAGTTCTATGAAAAAAGAGGAGAACTTGTTAGAATAGAAGCAACAGGTTCAATCGAAGAAGTCTATAGCAAATTGAAAGAAGCAATCGGATAATGGCAATAATTAAAAAATCGCGCGAAGAAATCAAATTAATGAAAAAAGCAGGCTCAGTTGTAGCCTTGGTTCATCAAGAAATGAAAAACATCATAAAACCTGGGGTATCCACAAAGTACCTCGATGAAATAGCCTTTCAGATAATCAAGGACAACAAATGTGAGCCTACTTTTTTAGGCTATAATGGATTCCCTGGCAGTATCTGTGCTTCATTGAATGAAGAAGTAGTTCACGGCATCCCTTCTGACAAAGTAATTCTTAAAGAAGGCGATATAATAAGCGTTGATGTTGGTGCGACATTTAGAGGCCTTGTTGGAGACAGTGCATGGACTTATCCTGTTGGTGAAATCTCAAAAGATTGTGAAAAGCTACTAAAAGCAACGGAAGAATCTTTGTTTGCAGCCATTTCAAAAATGAAAAACGGTGCATTCTTAGATGAAGTATCTGGTGCCGTAGAAGATGTTGCTCATTCCTATAACCTAGGAATAGTGAGACAATACGGCGGACACGGTGTTGGTCGTGATATGCACGAAGAACCGTTTGTTTTCAACTATAGAGTTGGAAACAAAACCGTCTTAAGATCAGGAATGACTATTGCTGTTGAACCAATGCTCAACTTGGGTGTTGATGACGTGTATGTACTAGAGGATGATTGGACTGTAGTAACAAAAGATCACTTACAATCAGCTCACTTCGAGCACTCTATACTGATAACGGACAATGGTCCTGAAATATTAACTACTCTCTAGTTATCAAATAGCTAAAGAACAATGTTTAATAGACTAAGAAATTGGTTAAGAAAAATTTTTTAGTCTATAATATTACTGAATATAAGACAAAACAGGGTCAAGAAATGATAGAAATGCGAGTAATGGGAATAGCTATAGACACAAGATCAGGATCTCCTATAGTAGTTCTCCACGATAAAGAAAACAGAAAAGCACTTCCAATATGGATTGGTTCAGCAGAAGCAAGTGCCATCATAAGAAAAATTGAAAATATCAATGTTACAAGACCAATGACTCACGATCTACTTACGGATGTTATTGAAAAAACGGGGTTTGATGTCGACAGGATAGAAATAAATGACGTTGATAAAGAAACATACTTTGCAACAATATTCCTTAAAGACGAAAATGGAAAAGTAGTAGAGATAGATGCAAGACCTTCAGATGCAATTGCTGTTTCAATAAGAGTAGATGCACCTATTTTTGTAACCGCTAACGTTCTTGCGGACGGTTCTATTTCTTGCGACAGCTCAAAGGATGAAGAAGAAGCTCAAGAATTTAGAGACTTTATTCAAAGTATTAAACCATCAGACTTCGAGCGTCTTATGAAGGACGACACACAATCTGATCAATAAAATAAATTGAACTTTGAAGTGGCCTGTGTATATCGAATTTAAAAAACGAAGAATTATAATTGCCACTGTAAAAAGTAGGCTTTGATTCTTTTTTTAACTTCAGAGAACTCAGACCAATATAGGATTCGGTTTTCAGTAAATAATCTAAGAATTGCATAATAGTATTAATCCTGATTTAGTGTATAATATATTTAACGAAATCGCAAGAAAAATCAATCAGAAATATGAAAGGTAAAATCATGGCAAAAATTACAAAAGAAATGAGCATCATAGAGATAGTACAAAACTACCCTGAATCACTTGAAGTATTTGCAAAATACGGTCTCGGCTGTATCGGATGTGCAGCTGCCAGATTTGAAAATTTAGAAGCAGGAGCTAAAGTACACGGTGTTGATCCTGATAAAATGGTAGAAGAAATCAACGCAATCATCGGTGAATAAACAAATTTAATAAATACAAAAAGTCCGACTAAACAGCCGGACTTTTTTATTGTTAATATTTTATTTTGAAACTTGGATAGGAACAGTTGCAAACTTACTGTATGCGTACATTTTGTTTTCAACACATTCAATCTTGGGCTCTTTCTTTGGTGCTACCGCACTTTCCTCAAGATTATTTTTAATAATAAACTTCAATAAATTCGAATTTAACATACAAACCCCTAGTTTTTCCCTACATTTATATAAAGATTAAAACAAGAAAATTATTGCCATGAAGTTCATAAAATTTACAATTGTTAAAAAAAAAGGGAAAGGTTTATGCTACAATGTATTAAAGGTAAATTATATGATTAAATTCGCAGTCAAACTGTTAAAAAATAAGTTTCATCCCCTACAAATCCCTGACACAGCCCAAGTCGAGCACGGTCAGATGGTTCTGGTAAGGACTGAAAAAGGTGAAGAGGCAGCAAAAGTTTTTGCTGTATCACCACAAATATCAAAGGCGTGGGAATGTCATAAGACTGAAACACTACCTCTGATTAGAGTTATGAACTCAGCCGATCTTGAAGTGCTTAAAGAAATCGAAGCTCTTGAAGAAGAAGGCTACAAGGCTTGTAATGACTTGATCAAGCAGCACAACCTTAACATGAACTTAATTCAATGCAGATATACTTTTGACAAAAGAAAAGTATCCTTTTATTACACTGCACCTGAAAGAGTCGATTTTAGAAACCTATTAAAAGATCTTACTCAAATATTTAAAAGAGTAAGAATCGATCTAAGACATATAGGCGTAAGGGATGAAACCTCTCTTTGCCAAGGAAACGGCTTATGTGGCAGACCTTTTTGCTGCTGTTCGTTCAAACGTTCTTTTGAATCTATAAATATTAAACTTGCAAGAGATCAAGGAATGCCGATTACACCAGGCAAAATCTCCGGAACATGCGGAAGATTATTATGTTGCTTAAATTACGAATATCCTAATTATATTGAAGCTGCTAAAGGAATACCGCCTGTCGGCTCAGGTGTCATGACACCTGATGGATTAGGCAGAGTTTGTTCTTTGCATTTCTTAAATGACAAATTGTCCGTAAAACTTGAAGATGGAAAAATAAAAGAATACGGCAAAGAAGAAATTGAAATGATTGATGCAGAAGTAAATATCGAAATAGATACTACGTACAATAAATATACTGAAGAAACAGACTATACAATCGATATCAAACAACTTGAAGACGATAGAAACAGCTCAACAGGAAACGTTTAAGCTCACAGCGGCAAACTTATTGTAAAAGTCGTAGTTTGGTTTTCCACACTATCAACTGTTATTGTCCCTTTGTGTGCAAGGATAAT
>JAEZLC010000035.1 GCA_023435965.1 Cyanobacteria bacterium OH_CDB_58
ACTCATAGCTAGCATTTTGTCACCGCCTATAGCAGCACCGTCTGCTATTTTGTTTCCATCAATGTCCACGCCTATTCCTGACATAGCGGAAACCAGTCCGTCTTTGTTGAAGTCTACGATTAGAGGAGAGTTCCAAGTTCTTCCGTCATTTGCGTATACAGTTGTGTTTTTATCGTTTTGAGTTTTTGTTTCGACTGTGTCTCTGTCTTTTACTGTAAAACCGTTTCTGACAGTTATATTATTTCCGTTTTGAGTATTTCCAATTTCGATATTAATATTTGAGTCAGCTTTTACATCAGAAGTCAAGAATATATTGTTGTCACCGTTTCCTGCCTTGATGTTCACATCTGAAACTCCATTTAGGAAGTACGTGTACTCTGTTGTTACTTTTTGAGTTGATGTTTCTTTTCCAGCAACTGTTACATTTGTTAGATTTCCTGTTGCTATACATTCTCTGTCGGATTCAGCCCAAGCGTGGTTGCCGTAATCTCTTTTTGCTATTACGTATACATCTTTACCCGCAGCGGCACTTTTTCTAGGGCTTTTGATAAGAACGTATAATGGGTTTCCATCGCTGTGTTTTGTGTTTAAATCTATTTTGTTTAGGATTGCAATTTCTTGTGCACTAAGATTATATTTTTTAGCAATTTCTGCTTTTGCGTCGAATGATGTTGATGTTGTTTCTTTGCTGATTACCTCGGCAGATATTGTTGTTAAATTCTCAAGAACTTTATCTGCTCCAAAATCATTGAAGTTTCCATTTGCAAGAGCAAAATCAAGAGTTTGTATTGAGTTGTTGCCGTTGCCTAATGTTATGTCAACATTGTTACCCCAGAAGCCGATAGCGTGAGTTCCGTTACCCGCATTCACGTCTACATTGTTGCCGACAAAACCAAGCTCTAGTCTTCCGTCTCCATTGTTGATATCAACATTGTTTCCAGTGACTCTTACTTGATTTAGTTCACCGTTGCCTAGTGAAATAGAATTTTCATGTTGAGTGTCTGCAACATTTCCGCTTACCAATACGATTTTATTGCCATCAAGGGCACTGATGTCAAAGCTTGTACCGCTAAATTTAATTGTGTCATCACTGTCGTTTGTGTTTATTATTCCTGAAAGAGCAGTCGCATTAATTTTGTCATCTCCAACTGAACCAGTGTTTATGACAAGATTATTGCTTACATTTGCAGTAATGGTTTGATTTCCGTTACCTGTTTCGATATTCGCATTGCCAGCAGAAACGTTGATTACGTTGTTTCCGTCGCCTGTTTTGATATTGATATTTCCTTTAGCGTTATCTTTAAATTGATAATTACCAGCTTGTAATGCATCTATTAAACCCATTTTTAGCTCCTATTTGCACCCTTCAAGATACAATTTCATTACACACATATATATAAAAACTAAAAATATATAGCATATGCATAAAAAGTATATACTGTTACAAAAGTTAATAAAGGTTAGATTGTTACGTGACTAGAAGAATATTTCCATTCCGCAGTTTTTACAGTCAAATTCTATCCTGTATTTTTTGTTGTATTCATCTATTAGATATAATTTATCGGATTTCTTTTTATTATTGTTTTTTGGGCACAAATCGAATAGATATTTTAGGCAATGTTTTGTTGTCATCACTTTTTTGTCTTTAAGCGATTTTTGTTTTTCTGCTGCAAGTTCAATCTTCTCAACTCCTCTTTTTTCATAAAAGAGCTTTGATTTTTGATTTGATACATTAGCCTCATAAGATAAAATTTTGTATGGATATGGTGTTATTTGTATCTTTTCTGTTCTTGTTTGCTTTTCATAGCTGAGAGCTCTGGTTTCTCTGTGCTTTTTTATCAGAGTTCTTCTAATCGAGTTTAGTTCTGATACCGCAATGAAAGGAATATTTTCCATATTTACTATTACATCGGTTATAAGGAACTCTGTATCGCCGGTTTTTGATAGTTGTTTTTCTATCGTGTTTATTGCTTTTTCCCTCGATTGGGCTTTTTCGAAGTTATTTTCAATAATTATTTCAGAAGAAATATTATTTTCATCAGAAATTTTTACTACGAATCCGTTAGTTGAATCTGATAATTCAATACTTGTGATAATTTTTCTTATAGTTGGCTTTTTTAAATCTTGTGTTTCAAAAATGTGGTCGTAATTTCTATATATTTTTGTATCTTTAGTTATTCCGTCTAGTGAATTT
This sequence comes from Cyanobacteria bacterium OH_CDB_58, assembly GCA_023435965.1. Classification (GTDB taxonomy): domain Bacteria; phylum Cyanobacteriota; class Vampirovibrionia; order Gastranaerophilales; family Gastranaerophilaceae; genus JAEZOG01. Next base: position 2,195 of record JAEZLC010000035.1, read on the forward strand.
GGGAAAATTTTATCGTTTTCGATTTTTTTAATTTTGGTTCCTACAAGCTCGTTTTTTTGGTTAAAAAAGCAAATTCCATCTGATACATTTAGCTTGTTCTTATCAATGCAAAAGTAGTTTTTTGATACCTCTTTAACTTTTCCTATATATTCACCTAAAGACTTTGAGTAGTTTAGTGCAGAAATATTCTTGCTTCTGCTCTTTAAAAAATAAGTGGTGTAGCCTCTATTGAAGGTCTTTTCAAGACTCGGTTCAAAGTTGTGAATTATCGTTCCTGTTGAACTCTTTTGCATATTTAATTCTTCAAGGATTGGATCGAGAGCTTTTCTGTAGTAGCTAACTACATTTTTTATGTATGCTTCATCTTTGAGCCTGCCTTCTATTTTGAATGAAGTAACACCTGCTAGAATCATTTCTTTAAGGTGGTTTGAAAGGTTAAAATCTTTCAGGCTCAGAAGATACTTGTCTTTTGCAAGAAAGTTCCCTTTTTCATCAATTAGGGAGTATTTTTTTCTGCAAGGTTGAGCACATTCTCCTCTATTTGCGCTTCTTCCTCCAATAGCACAACTTAAATAGCATTGACCGCTATAAGATACGCATAAAGCTCCGTGTACAAAACTTTCGATCTCAACTGTGGTGTTTTTAGATATGTTTTTTATATCTTCAATACTAAATTCTCGAGGGAGTATAACTCTTTTGAACCCTGTTTTTTCGAGGAATTGTATTTTTTCTAACGTGTTATTGTGGTATTGAGTACTTGCAATTATAGGAATGGGCGGTAGGTCTAGCTCTAATATTCCCATATCTTGTATAATAATTCCATCTACATTCAAGTCGTATAACTGTTCAATCAGTTTTTTAGCTTCGTTAATCTCATCATTGTATAAAATCGTATTGAGAGTTACATACACCTTTACATTAAAAATATGGGCGTATTTGACGATTTCAGCTATATCATCAAGCGAATTTCCGGCGGCATTTCTGGCTCCAAATTTTTCATACCCGACATAAATAGCGTCTGCTCCAGAATTAATTGCAGTCATTGCAATTTGTTTGTTTTTTGCCGGAGCAAGGAGTTCGATTTTCTTTGGT
>JAEZLC010000049.1 GCA_023435965.1 Cyanobacteria bacterium OH_CDB_58
GTCATAACATCATAAATAATATCGCCACTAGGAGTTTTCTCGAAATTTATATCTTTTTCAACGTGCTCTAATTTTTCTTTTGCGACCAGCTCGATTCCCGCTGCAGTATCCGCATCAGGATTATAATAGCCTAAAATATGAGCTGCCATGCTCTCTTGAGGGTATACTCTCTCGTTTTTTTTGTCCAAGCTTATCTCTCTTAACTCAAGTCCCTGTATTTTTTCTGCAGTTATCCTGTCTACATCTTTTTTTAAAAGAATAATGCTTTGACTTTTGGCGATTGTTTTTTCAAGCGTATACGGATTAATTTTCAAATAGGGTGCAAGAATTTGTGCCAATTCTTTGGGAGTATGGTCAAAATACTCTTTATGAGCATAAACGTTATAAGAAGTTTGGTCAGAAGCAAGCTTTATACCGTTTCTGTCATATATTGTCCCCCTCATAACAAAGCTTTTCGCACTTCTTTGACGTTTTGCTTTGTTACGGTAGTGATGAATATCAACGATTTGGATCAGGAATAAATGACCGATAAGCACAAATGCGAGAAGTACGCAAAACAATTGCCACCCTCTTAACCTTCTGTCAAATTCTTTAAATTTCTCTTTTTCTGCGTCGCTTTTCATTATAAAAATTACTTCCGTATGTCTAAAAGAATAGCACAACAAAAAGATGAAATAAATTATGTAATCATTCTTAAAAAGACTTCAGTTAATAACCGATTGACCACTTGTAAGGAAGAGTGGAATTGTTTGATAACAATGTTTTTGAGTCTTTTATTGTAGTTGAAGCCGCAGGAACTTCAATAACCTGTTTTGCCGTATTTAACAGATTGCTTCTTCTCACTGCCAGATCAACTTTATTATATGAATGTAAATTATCTAATTTATTTTGTAGTTCAACATTTTCGTTGTTAAGTTTAATTGTTTCTTTGCCGATTTTATTCAGTTCCATTTCGCTTGCAGTAGCGAAGTAGTAGCTGATTATAGACAACAAAATCAGGAACCCTAAAAGCAGACTTAAAGTTCTGTTAATTCGGTTGATTGCGATTTCATTATAGGTTTTATGCGGAAAATAGCCATAGATAATAGGGTTTGTCTGTTTAACATACCTATTTGAATGCGAATTCATTGATCTTTTATCTACGGTGATTCTGCTCAATATATGTCTCCTGATATCTATATCCGTCTCGCAACTCTGAGCTTTGCTGACCTTGAAGGCGGATTTTCGACGATCTCCCGATTACTTGCCACTATCGGCTTTTTGTTAATTATCTCTAATTTTGGTGGTGAACAATTGCATATAGGTTGATTCGGCTCGCAATTGCACTTATTAGAATGATATCTGAAAAACTGTTTCACTATTCGATCTTCTAAAGAGTGAAAAGTCACTACAGATAGTATAGCACCAAAAGACAATAATGTGAGCACTTCATTCAATGTATTTTTTATATTTCTTAACTCATCGTTAACTTCGATTCTGACAGCTTGGAACACTCTTGTAGCTGGGTGCACATTGGATTTTACTTTTGGCGTTGCTCCAATTATAAGCTCTGAAAGCTCTTTGGTTGTCTGTATGGGTTTTATCTTACGTGTTTCAACGATTCTTTTTGCTATTCTTTTAGAAAATCTTTCTTCACCGTACTCGCTGAAGATTCTGACTAGGTCATTTTCCTTGTAGGAGTTGATTATATCGTAAGCAGTAAAGTCAGATGACTGATTAAATCTCATGTCTAGTTTTGCGTCTTTCGAAAAACTGAACCCCCTAGTGTCGGAGGTTAACTGGTGATACGAAGCACCAAGATCGAAAACTATTCCGCCCGTTATTTCTTTAATGTTATTTTCAATTAAATAATTCTTAATATTTGTATACGAATCATTAACAATTGTTAAATTGGCGTAATCTTTCAACCTTTCTCTTGAGACATTAATTGCATCAACATCTACATCAAGAGACAAAAGTTTTCCGCCTGGTTGAATCTTTTCCAATATAAGTCTGCTATATCCGCCCCCGCCCAAGGTGGCATCAATATATAACTTACCGTCCTGACAATTTAAAGCATCAACTGCTTCTTGTGCCATAACCGGATAATGAACGAATTTTTCCATATTCTTTTAATCAATCTGTGCTAATTTTTCGAGTTTAATTTTTTGATCGTGCTCCATCAACAAATTGATAAGCTCATCAATTTCACCGTCAATAACAGTCCAAACGTTTAAATTGTGCCCTATTCTATGATCGGTTAAACGCCCTTGAGGGAAGTTGTACGTTCTTATTCTTTCACTTCTATCACCGGTACCGACTTGAGAACGTCTTAAGTCCGTAACTTCTTGCATTTGTTTTTGAACTTCCATATCATAAAGTCTTGTTTTTATGATTTGCAAAGCTCTTTCTTTGTTTTGAAGCTGAGAACGCTCTTCCGTACAGAATACCATTAATCCTGAAGGTTTATGCACAACCCTTACTGCTGTTTCAACTTTGTTTACGTTTTGACCGCCAGCACCACCTGAGCGAGCAGTGGTTATCTCAAGGTCTTCTTGTCTTAATTCAACTTCCACGTCGTCGATTTCCGGCATTACAGCCACAGTTGCGGTTGATGTATGAACTCTGCCTTGAGATTCCGTGGCAGGAACCCTCTGAACTCTGTGAACACCTGACTCGTATTTTAATTTACTGTAAATACTGTCGCCTTTTACAGAAATGATAACTTCTGAAACACCGCCTGCTTCACATTCTGTTTTGCTCAATATTTCGGTCTTCCAACCTTGTTTATCCGCATATCTCAAGTACATTCTCATCAAGTCGCCAGCAAATATGTTCGCTTCATCGCCACCTGCAGAACCCCTGATTTCAAGCATGATGTCTTTATCATCCATTGGATCTCGAGGCAAAAGAAGAACTTTCATTCTTTCTTCGTAATCTTCAATTTTTTTCTCGTTTTCTTCGATTTCAGCATGCAAAAATGCTTTCATTGACTCGTCAGACTCGCCTCTAAGAAGTTCTGTAGCCTCACTCACAGCTTCATCAGCGGCTTTCCAGGCATGATAAACCTCTACGGTTTCCTCCATGGCTTTTCTTTGCTTTGATAAATCCCTAAACTTATTATAATCTTGGATTACTTCCGGTTTGCTTAAAATCTCTCCGAGCTCAACATATTTTTCTTCAATTTGAAGAATTTTATCTAACATATCTTTCATAAAACTGCTTCCTTAACGGGTTTTCTTCCACAAGATTTGTCTTCATCACAGAAGCCCAATCTCTCACATTTTGGCACAAGATATTCAGTAAGCCAAGGTTCTTGTTTCACTAATTCTTCGCACATTTTCTTAACTAATATCCTGATTTCATATTGAGCCCTTGTACACAATCTCAAGTTAGCAAGGTGAATAAGTTCTCTCAAGTTCAAACTCGCAACCATAGACGTAGTTGTAGCATTTGGCAAAATAAATCTCGCATCTTCTGCAGGGATTCCTGCCTCGGTCAACTCAAGGTAAAAATCAGAAATTTGAGTCATGAATTGGTCATATTTTTTTGCTAACTCATCATTTCTCTCTATGGTCGGAGGAACAATATAGTCAAACTGACCTTTTTCTTTCACATATCTTTGAGATTTTTGGGAAAAAGACATGTGTCTATGTCTTACCAATTGATGAGAACACGCTCTTGAGATATTGTTTATCGCAAAGCTGACCTGTATATGTTCAATCGTACTATAATGACCCGAAGAAATGACTCTGGTGATGAGTTTCAACATTTTTTCCTGATCTTGTGCAGATTCAGAGTCAAAAATATTTAATGGAGAATCGGCACTGTAACATGTCCTACAAGCAGTATAAACTGTTTTCAGCATGTTTTCAGGCTTAGATATTAAGCTAACTTCTACAGATTTTTTATTCTCCATCGTAAAACCCCTTTAATTATACAAATACCCGCTTAAATTGCGGGTATATTTAAAAAGAGCTATGTATGCACACAACTCTTTAATAAAGTTACTTTTTATCTTGTTGATAACGTTTTTTGAATCTTTCGATACGACCTTCTGTATCCATGATTTTTTGAGTACCTGTGTAAAATGGGTGGCAGTTGTTGCAAATCTCAACTGTGATATCTTGTGCGATTGAACCAGTTTCAATTTCGTTACCGCATACGCATTTTATGGTAGTTTTTTTATAATCCGGATGAATTTCTTTTTTCATGTTTATGACCTCAATTGTTATATCAAACTGATTAACATTATAAATAGCTAAAAATTTTATATCAAGTACATGTTTAAAATTATCTGTAAATTGCGTTGGCAAATTTTTGATTTACTTCATTTTGAAACCATCTGGCGGAGTCGGAAGTATCAAAAATATTGTAATAATGGCTCTCTGGTGATCCATCTGAACTTTTTGATATACTTTTTAACATTTCGTCATGTGTGTTCGTATATGGAGTAAGAGGGAATAAATCATGCATTTGCATGTATGTAGGGAGCTTGTCATGCGGGCTGTCATATGCATACAAACAGCTATCAAGCCTTTTTAATCTTTCATTAAAATCGTACCATCCAGGATCGTTATCATTAGAAACCTCAGGACCTGCCGCATAATTTTGATTCCAGCTTTGATCTCTGCTTTCGTACTCCACGCTTCCTCTGTCAGAAGGATTTGCTCTGTCTGTACCTGCAGTGAAGCCCATCTCTTCAAATCTTGGATGTTTATCACATTTTTCTCCGATAAAAGCAATATCATTTCTACCGGTTCTTTTTCTTATCTGATCTGTTATATACTGCATTTGTTTATAGTTTGGAAGATTTCCAACTCCGCAATAATGTTCTGATTCATAGCCGTCTATATGTTTTGCACTATCAAAATAAATCGCGTCAAAACCCATGTCTATGCCTTTGCAGCAAGCTTCAATAAAGTCATTTTCATGTTTGTACCAACTGAAAGATTCTCCATTTACCCACATTTGACCTTCTGACAACAACATTCTAAATCCTGTTTTTAAGCCTCTCATATGAGCTAAGTCATTAAATGACTTCACCAGTTCTTCATCCTGCATTCTTACGCCGTCTCGCTCAAGCCAGCCTGAAGTAAGGTTTTTGCTGATGCCTGTATTCAAGTTCATCGTATACAAGCTTGAACCGTCACCAGTATAGGATTCGCCCCATACTGTAGGATAAAGCTGGGATAAAACGACACAATTAGCAAAGCTATTCCCCGATGGAGGAATTGCAGGCAATAATTTTATTGCTCCAAGCAGCCCTTCAGAAACTCTGTTGCCTTCATGTTTTGCTACTGTTCTTGGATTTATTTCGATATAATTAGCCTTTCTTCCCCATTTATCGCCGTAATTTGGAGTTTTAACAAAGTCAGGGATACCGGGATAGCTGTTATCAGGCTTCGCTATTGTGCAAATTGATTGTATTGCTTGCTCTGGAGCTCTATTCAAGAGTTCATAAGCAGGTGCATTTACCCATTTTTTCCAGCCGGTATTACCACCATTTACGTAATGGTCTTTTGTATAACCGTCCTCATAAACAGAACTTCTTCCCGTTAAAATCCAGAACAATTTTTTAGCAGGATTATAGTCTTGATTATATCCTTTAAAGGCAATGCCTGCTTTACTGATATTGGCAAGATAGCTGGCGTATAGGTTATGACTTTTTATATTGCTTTTGTTTTGCGTAGTACCTGTGACACCAGAGCTAATTGGCTTGGTTACTGGGCTTTGATAGGTATTTTTAGCTACCCCAATAGATATAGAATCAATTGCCATTTAAAACCCTTTTTCATACACACTCACACTTTGGTTATAAGGGCAGGGAATAATATTAATTGATAAGTTTTAAACAAAAGTTTATAAAAGTATACATTAAGTTTCAGCCCCTTTTAACCATATGGGTATAGAGATACTTATAATCAATATTTTGATTATATAAATTTTTGAAAATACTCCACACTCATGAAGTTATAAAAACTCTAAATGTGGTATTATACAAGTAGTCGACTTAAGGTAATAAAGGAAATAAGAAAAATGAAAAAAGGGTTTACGCTCTCTGAATCATTGATTTCTATAGCGATTATAGGGGTCATTTCAGCTATTTTAATCCCTATTTTGAATAATGTAAGCCCGGATAAAGATAGAGTAATGTATAAAAAAGCTATGTATACTATGCAAAACGCAATAGCTACAGCGATTAACGACAACACCACCCCTGCGGCGAACACTTCTGCGTATTGGGCTGGTGATGAAGTTACAGCCAATTCTTTCTGTACAGACATCGCTAATACCATAAATACAGTAGGAACCGTAGATTGCTCTATTCCAGGTAGTGCTGCTCAACCGAACTTCGTTGCCACAAACGGATCTAAGTGGTGGGGGCTCGGAAACCACAAATTTACGACCACAGGAGCCAATGAAACAAAAGATATTTTTGTGGACGTTAACGGTGTTGGCGGAGACAATACTGTAGGTGTTGACCAATTAAGGATGAGGGTTCGCTATGACGGACGAGTAACAACCGACCCTGACTGGACTACAGAAAATACTTACTTAAGCGATTCTATTAAATTCCAAAAATAAAAATATATTAGAGATAGATTAATAAGAGGTAAAGACGTTTTTGTTTTTATCTCTTTTTGCTTTTACTAAAAACCTGTAAACTTGTTCTAGCAAGTCTTATATGTTAGTATATATTTTAACGTTCAGATAAAAG
>JAEZLC010000057.1 GCA_023435965.1 Cyanobacteria bacterium OH_CDB_58
AAAGAGCTGAATTTAGGCGTTGAGTCTACCGTTCTTGTCTCTGGTATCGGGCAGGCTGCCAAAACGCCCCAGTATATTAACTGTAATTTTTTCAACGGACTGCATGGTCGGGCGTTGCCTGTTGCAACAGCGATAAAGGCTGCCAATAAATATTTGAATGTGGTAGTTACAAGCGGTGACGGCGATATTTACGGGGAAGGCGGAAATCATTTTATTCATGCGATAAGGCGTAATCCTAATATAACGCTCATTGTTCACGATAATATGGTGTACGGACTCACTAAGGGGCAAGCTTCTCCGACTTCGAATTCTGACTTTGTGACGAAGACACAGCCATACGGACCTTGTTCTGACTCTTTTAATCCCATAGCCACAGCCATTTCATTAAATGCGTCTTTCGTCGCAAGGGCTTTTTGTCAGGATAACGTTCAGACAAAAGAGATTATCAAACAGGCTATTATGCACAAAGGGTTTTCATTGGTGGATGTTTTTCAACCCTGTGTTGTTTTTAATAAGTTAAACACCTACAGGTGGTTCAAGGAAAATACATATTATCTTGAAGAGTATTATTCGCCTGATAATCGCATTTTGGCTTTTGAGAGATCTCTTGAGACCAATAAGCTGCCTTTAGGAGTTTTTTATAAGGTGGACAAACCGGTTTTTGAAGAATCGAAAGCTAATCTAAGTAAGACGATTAAACCTCTGTATCAACATCAGATAAATAAGAGAAAAGAAATTGATGCTGTTTTGAAGCTGTATTTGTAAATTAATTAATATTATATTCTAATATGTAATCGTCCATTACATATCCGTTGCCTATGTCTAAGATAACCGAGTCTATGATTTGAAAGCCGGATTTTTGGTAGAATTGAATTGAGCTGGCATTTTCTTTATTCACTGTCAGCTTTATTGATTTGAGACCTTTTTTAAGTGCTTCTTTCTTTATGAATTCAAAAGCAGATTTCCCGAATCCTTGTCCTCTGAATTCTTTTAAAATATAAAATTTTGATAAAAATAGTGCTGTCTTGTCTGGTTTAAAACCAAAGTAGCCGATTTTTCCGGCATGGTTGTTGTTTATTATGTAATATTCATAACTGTTGTTTATCTGATCCTGCAAAGCATGAACAGACTGAAATTTTTCTACCATGTAGGTTATTTGTTCGTAAGAATTTATCTCAGTATAATATTCGTGCCAAATGGTTTCAGCTAGGCTACTTATGGCAATCAGGTCTTCAATCGTTGTTGCTATTTTAAATTTTGTCATTTTCCTGTTCTCAAACTTTCTGTTAACTGATTTTAACATATTTAAATTTTTCCTTGCTAAAAAAAGACCAATCAATTTGCTATTTTAGGAGTAATTTTGGTGGGTTTAATTAGCAATTAAGAAATATTAATTTGGTTATCAATTTTATATTTGGAGTATAATATTGGAAAAACAAGGTGTTAAAAATGGGAAGAATTATCGTAAACCAAGAAAAATGCAAAGCCTGTTATTTATGTATGGATGCATGCCCTAAAGGAGCTATAGAAAAAGACAATAAACTGAATGCCAAAGGATATTTTCCTGTGGTTTTTAATCCTGATAAAGACTGCATTGGATGTGCAATTTGTGGCAAAGCATGCCCTGATTTGGCAATAGAGAAAGTTTATAAATGATAGAAGAAAAAGAATTATTAAAAGGGAATTATGCCATTGCAAAAGCTGCAGTTAAGGCGGGATTACATAGTTATTTCGGCTATCCGATAACTCCTCAGAGCGAGATAGGTGAATATTTGAGTCAGGCGATGCCTGAATTAGGCAGGGCTTTCGTTTCTGCCGAAAGTGAAGTAGCAGCGATCAATATGCTGATAGGTGCTGGAGCTACAGGAGTGAAGACAATGACTTCTTCATCTTCATGTGCAGTAGCATTGATGCAGGAAGGTCTTTCTTATATTGCCGCAGATGAAGTGCCTTGCGTTCTTGTCAGTGTTATGAGAGCCGGCCCTGGGCTTGGTTATATTTATCCGTCTCAAACGGATTACACTCAGACAGTAAAAGGTGGAGGAAACGGCGATTATAGACTTGTTACTTTTGCTCCTTCAAGCGTTCAAGAGAGTATAGATTTAACATACAGATGTTTTTACGTTTCTCAAAAATACAGAACCCCTGTTTGTCTGCTGGCAGACGGTTTAATTGGGCAAATGATGGAGCCTGCTGTGTTAGGCGAATATCCTTTCCCTGAAATTGATACTTCATCTTGGGCTTTAGATGGAGCCAAGGGACGAGCTCCCAGAACTATCAAAAGTATTGAAAGAGTTCCGGAAATTCTCGAGAAAAAAGTAGAAAAACTCTTTCAAAAATATGAAACAATTGCAAAAACGGAAAATATATACGAGTCTCTCGAACTCAACGATGCAAAACTAGTGATAACTGCATTTGGCAGTGTTGCAAGAATTGCAAAATCTGCTGTTAAAAAAGCAAGAGAAAACGGAATGAAAGTTGGTTTGTTTAGACCGATTATGATTTGCCCATTCCCGGAAAATGAAGTGAGATCTATATCAGAAAATGCGGAAGCCATTTTGGATATTGAGCTTAATATGGGGCAAATGGTTCAGGATGTCAAAGCCTCTATAAATAACGGTACTCCTGTTAAATTCTATGGTAGAGCTGCCGGAAAAATGATGACAGTTGAAGAGATATACGAACAAATCGAATTGGCGTATAATGAAATGATTAAAGGTGCGTATGGAAAAGCTTGTATATAAAAAACCTGAATCAATTAAAGATGATTTTGAGTTCATATTTTGCCAAGGGTGTGACCACGGAGTTGCAATAAAGCTTGTGGCTGAAGTATTAGATGAGCTTGAAGTAAGAGAAAAGACTATTGCGGTTGCGTCAGTAGGTTGTTCTGTTTTCCTGGATGATTTCTTCAATGTAGATGTTGTTGAGGCTCCTCATGGTA
>JAEZLC010000059.1 GCA_023435965.1 Cyanobacteria bacterium OH_CDB_58
ATCGTATTGTTCTCATCCATAAATTTATATTACTACTTTTTTCTAAACAAATCTATATTTAATATAAAACAAAATAAGTACTAAAATTTACTAAAATACTATTGCCTGAAAATGATTTAGGTATTAAATTAGTGTTAGGAAAGTTTTTACACAAAAAAAGCAAAGAAAAGAGTACTTTAAACTCAAATGAGAAACAAAATCATATATTATATATCCTTAGCCCTAACAACAATAATTGTTATATGGATTTTTTCAACACCTTGGGAATATATCAAACAGCCTCTGGCGAAAAAAACTCAAGAAATAATAGCAAATCAGACCGTATCACCAAAAAGATTATTTGTAAGTTGCTGGAGAAACATCAAAAACCAGTATGTAGATCCAAAAATGAACGGACAAGACTGGTCCAGATGGAAAAAACGCTATCTCCCATACATAAAAACAAACGAGGATGTATATGTAGCAGTTAATTCAATGTTGCAAAGCTTAGATGACCCGTATTCAAGATTTATGAACATTCCAGAGTACGAATCACAGAATATAAACATAGAATCAAACGTTTCCGGTATAGGCATAAACGTTATGACAATAGCGGACAAAATAATCGTATCAAACGTTATAGACGACTCACCGGCTAAAAAAGCAGGACTCTTAATTGGAGATATAATAACTAAAATCAACAACAAAAGTATAGATGGGGTTCCTATCGAAGAGGCGGTTCTTCTTATAAGAGGAACAAAAGGCACGAAAGTAACTCTAAATATAATCAGGAACAAAAAGCCCTTAATAAAAACTATAAAAAGAGATGTTGTAAGAATAAAAAACGTAAGCCACAAAATACTCCCCGGTGATATTGGATATATACAGGTTGCCAGCTTTATGGGAATGTACGTTCCGCAAGAGTTTGAAGCAGCATTAAAAAAAACAACCAAAACTAAAGGACTTATAATAGACCTCAGGGGTGATGCAGGTGGGCTCTTAAGTAATGCCGTATTGATAGCAAATATGTTTATAGATGAAGGGAATGTAGTAAGCGTAGTGTACAGAAACGGGCTCAAAGCCAAAATGCCAGCACAACGATCTGCAATATACTCAGATAAGCCCATTGCCGTGATAATAAACAGGGGAACAGCAAGCGCATCAGAAATACTCACAGGTGCTCTTAGAGACAACAAAAAAGCGATTCTTATAGGAGACAGAACCTACGGCAAAAACTCGGTCCAACAAATAATACCGATGCCCAACAAAACCGGTATGAATCTTACCATAGCAAAATATCTTATGCCAAACGATGAAGATATCCATAATTCCGGAATACAACCTGATTATAAAGTCCTCTTTACGAAAGAAGACGCAAAGAATCACAAGGACCCTCAACTGCAAAAAGCATTGGAAATAATAACAAAATTAACGGAACCGAAAAGAAAAGCATAAGCCCTTATAACTTCTTTACAAAAACCCGAAATCGTGTCTATGCAACACTTTTAACGGTGGCTGTTTTTATAAAGATATGTAACATTGCTACACCTATAGCAGTATTTTTAAAGCCCGTTTTTTAAAAAAATGTTATAATGTTGGTGTAGAGTTACATAGAAATCTTCGAAAGAAGATACAAGAAAAAACCTCACGCGCATACATAAGCGAAAGGGACATATGGATAAAGTGCAATTCCACAATGACCTTAACAGGTTGATTGAGATTTTACCGCCGAAGATCATTAAATATATAAGCCGAGACAATCTGAATGATGTAATTGAACTTGTTTTAGATTTAGGGAGAATAGGTGAAATCCGCCACTCTGACGGCAGGATAGAGTATCTTGGAGAAGAATACATCTCGGAAGAAGACTTAACTTACATTACCTCGAGGATTCAGCCATTCACTAACGATAACAGATCAGGTATTCCCGGTACACTCCACAGAATAAGCGCCATAAAAAACAGACAAGGAAAAGTTGTTGGCCTTACTTGCAGAATTGGTAGAGTTGTGACCGGGACTATTGCATGTATAAAGGATTTTATACTGCAAAATAAAAGCATATTATTCCTCGGAAGACCGGGCGTGGGAAAAACTACAAAGCTGAGGGAAATTTCAAGACTTATCTCCGATGAAATGGGTAAAAGAGTAGTTATCGTAGATACCTCAAACGAAATAGCCGGCGATGGAGATACCCCTCACCCCGCAATCGGTAGAGCAAGAAGAATGCAGGTAACTCAACCCGAACACCAAAAAGATATAATGATAGAAGCAGTAGAGAACCATACACCAGAAGTAATCGTTGTTGATGAAATAGGTACAGAAGCAGAAGCTCAAGCTTCAAGGACCATTGCAGAGCGTGGAGTTATGCTCATAGCAACTGCACACGGTAATACATTAGAAAACCTCATCAAAAACCCGGTACTATCTGATTTGGTGGGCGGAATTAGCTCTGTAACACTAGGGGACGATGAAGCGAAGCGAAGAGGCTCTCAGAAAACAGTTCTTGAAAGAGAAAAACAGCCTACATTTGACATCGTAATCGAAATTATCGATCGAAACACTTTAGCTGTGTACAAAAATACGGCTGAAGCAGTGGATTATATTCTAAGAGGATGGCCGATAAGACCTGAAATGAGAAAAATCGACCAAACATACCAAGAGAAAACAACGTCTCTGATTGAAGAAATAAACAATCTGGACGCAAAAGTAACAAAAGCAAATCAAAGCCTCAAGCTCAGTTTTTCAAGACAAGAATACGTAAACGAAGTAAAAGCATTCAAAAAAATATACATATACGCGGTAAGCAGAACCGTAATTGAAAAAGCCATAGAAAGGCTTGACTTGAACGCCGAGATCACAAGGAACGTAGAAGACGCTGATATAGTTATAGCTCACAAATCTTTCGCCAAAGGCGGCACTAAAATACTAAGCATAGCAAACGAATACAGATTGCCTATCTATTACGTCAGATCAAA
>JAEZLC010000089.1 GCA_023435965.1 Cyanobacteria bacterium OH_CDB_58
AATGATGATAGTAAAAACTGGCTTGTGCCAAAAATTTCTGGAGAAAACCTTTTAGTTTGTAGTTATTTAGCTGAGACTATGGAAAAAAACTGTTTAGGTATACTTGAACCGACGATTCCTGATAAGCTTAGTGAAAAAGTCATAGATATGGTTATTCTGCCCGCACTTATGGCTGATAAATGCGGTAACAGGCTTGGCTATGGAAAAGGATATTATGACAGATTTTTAAATTCATTGGAGTACTCTCCTAAAAAAGTTATTTTACTACCTGAAGAACTATATATTAACAAACTCCCTGTAGAAGAACATGATTACAAATGTGAAATTATTGTAACTCAGCATAACGTATATAGAGTTTAGATTTTTTATTTTTTGAGGTTTTATTTAATTAATATATTTGCACCCCAACCATTTTGTGAGTAAAATATTATTGTAGGTTATGGTGAGAAATATAACGATGGAATTCTTTAGAAAAAACCAAAAAATAATAATCGGAATAATAGCTATTAGTTTTGTGATTTGGACTGTTGGACCTATTGTTCTTGCTGTTATGGCCAGTATGCAAAAATAACATTTTTAGGAATGCTTAATGCAAAATTGTTTTACTAAGAAAAAAATTTGCAGCTTAATATTGCTTTTTATATTTACTTTATTTTCTTTGCCGGTAGAGGCGAAGAGCCTTTCTCATGTTGAAAAAGAAAGAAAAGCGGCTCAAGCTAAGATAAAAAAATTAAAAATTCTTGAATCTCAAGAAACCAATAAATTATACAGAAATCAGATAAAGTTAGAAAAAAGTGAAAGAGCATTAAAGGAGTCGAAACAACAGTACTCTACTGCACAGGTAAAGTTAGCAGATTTGAGCAGCAATTTGTCTTCTTCAATGTCTGAATTTACTATTTCGGAATTTCAAGCAAGAAATAGAATCAGACAAATATACAAGAAACAAAGAAGCGGACTTTTTGAATTATTGTTGACGACAAATGATCTCAATGTTTTTTTAGATAGGATTTATTATCAAAATATCATAGCTAAAAAAGACAAGCATAAACTCGTTCATTTAAAAGAAAAGGCAAGAAGATTAGCAAGACTTAAATATCAAGTGGAGCAAGAAAGGCAAAATCTTGCTGGTGCTATTCAGAATATAAACTACCAACAACAAAATATCCAAAGTGCGATAGACAGAAATGCCTCTATGATCCAAAAATTGAGAACAGATAGAAGAGCATACGAAAGAGCCGAAAAAGAGTTAGCAAGACAATCTGCGAGCTTGAGAAACATGATTTCTAGAAGCACTGAAGGGTCAGCTGTTTCTGTTGCTACAGGCTTTATAAGACCAATGCCTGGGATAGTTACTTCTCCTTTTGGATGGAGAGTTCATCCAATATTTAAAAGCAGAACGTTCCACTCTGGAGTTGATATCGGAGCACCATATGGCACTGCGGTAAGGGCTTCAAACGCAGGTAGAGTAATTTATGCAGGTTGGTACGGCGGATATGGAAAGGTTGTTATTATTGATCACGGACGATATAATGGTTCTCCTACAACAACTTTATATGCACATCTTTCCAGCTATAGTGTAGGCGCTGGTGATAGTGTGAAAAGAGGGCAGGTAATCGCCAGAGAAGGCTCAACGGGCTACAGTACTGGACCTCATTTGCATTTTGAGGTTCGTATAAATGGTCAGCCTTGTAATCCGTTTAATTTTATATAAGTAAAGGTGAATAAGTGAAACAGAACAAGATATTTTTAATATATTTAATTTTTATAACTGCTTTGGTCTTGCCAGCAGATGTTTTTGCGGCTGATTATTCATCTGAAATGATTTCTGAACCCACGCAGTCATCTATTTTGCAGAATTCAAAAGCTGATAAAAAAATAATAAAAATCAAAAAGAGCAGAAAAACTAACCAAGCTCAAGCAGAGCAACAGACCTATGTTTCTACAGATGTAGCTATTGAAGCAGATTATATGGATTATTATCCTGATAAATATGAAGTGGAAGCGTTAGGTAATGCTAAAGTCATATTAAAAGGTCAAAACCTTACATTATATGCTGATAAGATTATTTTCAACCATGATTTAAACAATATCAAAGCATACGATAATGTTAAAATCGTTGATGAGCACTCAGTTACAGACGGGGATTTTCTTAATCTTGACTTAAATCAAGAAAATGGACTTATCACAAAGCCTATAACCAAGAATTATTCAGTAAGAATTTGTGCCAATGAAGGGTATTTATATTCGGATAGAATCGAAGAATATAAAGGTGTTGCCAAAATTCTTAAAGATTATGATTTAAAATTTGGTGCTACATCCCTAGTCGGATATGTAAATCCTGGTACTGTAGGTATGCGAGAAGACCCTCTCAAAAAGAAAAAGGATAAGTATTCTACTCAAGAGTCCGGAGTATATAGGATAAAAGCTAAAACTATCTATATCGACTCCAAAGACGAACATAATATAATGACAATGAAAAATGCTGATATCTATATGAAAAAGATAAAAATAGGATCAGTTCCTTCATTAAAAGTTGTCTCTGACAAAGAAAGCCAGTACATAGAGACAAACATTCCTGAATTTGGACAAATTGCACAACTCGGTATGTACGCTGGCCCCGGTATTGTTTTGAATACTCCAGGTTCTTCTACGATTAAAGTTGCACCTCTTATAAATTATGCTGATAGCAAACTCGGAGTTGGGGGGATGCTAAAGTTTAAAAATGCAAATAACGTTACTGATATCGCATACGGATCTTCGAGAAATGAGTTTATTGTAAGCGGTAGGCAAAAACTTGGTGATGATTTCACATTAAATTATTCTCAAAATACGTATCAGGATGAATGGTTTTTAGGATATAGACGTCCTAGATATTCCGCACATTTGCAATATGACAAACAATATTATATTGAAGATTTGGATTTGGATTTTTATCAAAGATTTTCGGCTGGTTATTTTGTTGATGAAAAAAGTCAGCTAGGTAAAGGAGAGGCCAGATTTAGATGGATGACTCAAACTCAAAAAAACTTGTACTCTTATCAAAACGAGGAAAAAGATTTTAATTTTAGGATCGGTGCACTGGCTCAAACAGGAATTACTTTGTATTCTACTGGCGACACAACAGGAATTGTAAGAGTTGGTCCTGCTTTTAGTACCAAGTATAAAAAATGGGATCAAAGTTTAATTTACTTCCAGACGGCAACAGCTGGTCAAAGCCCATTTGTTTTTGATAAATACGCTTATGGAAAGTCAAATATTGTATTGATTGAAAACTATAAAGTAAATAAATATGTCACCGTTGGCTATTTATCTTCATTAGCATTGCTGAGAGATAATAAAGACGATAATATGTTTCAGGAAAATAGGTTTTTCTTGAGCCTTGGCCCAGATTATGCAAAGGTAACTTTAGGATATGATGCTTTCAGACAGACAACAATGATGCTGTTCTCGATGCTTGTGGGCACAGAAGGCTCAGAAGTTGCATTTGATAAAGCAATTATCAAGAATCCAGATACATTAGGCAAAAAACCTAAAAAATGGGTGCTTTTAGGGAAAATATTTCCAAAGTTAAATCAGCCTAAATAACTATTTGATTTTAGCTGGCGAATAATATGTGCAGGCTGTGTCTTTCAAGTCAATCAGTCCGTCAAAGTCGTTATCTATTCCATCAGAACAAGAACCTATTGATTCGGGTGCTTCAGCTCGCGGGTCTTTATGAAGATATTTCTCAGGTATTGATTTCCACATTTCTAAGAATGTTTGTTTTAAGTATTGAGATATTTCTCTACTTTCTATAATCAGAACATTTTCGTCATTATTGCCCTCGCCGCTTTTTGTAAAGTTCATAGAGCCTAATATTGCATATTTATCATCTATTATTATTGTTTTCATATGCATTTTACCTGCTTTGTTTTCGGTTTTTACTTCTATTCCAGATCTTCGCATCTCTTTGTGTATCGTGTATTTCCCGTGGGCGTTAGTTGAATCTGTTATGATTTTTACATCAACCCCCCGTTTTTTTGCAGAAATCAAATGCTGTGCTAAATCCTTGTGAGTGAAGTAAAAAATCGGTATATGGATGTATGTTTTTGCAGTATCTATAAGCGGTATTATTTTAGAGTTGATTATTTTATCTTGGGGTGAGTAAAAAACAGAAATTTTCTCATTTTTGCCTGTAGAAATTTGAGTATTCTCTTGTCCTTGTTTAAGGTTGTGAAAATTTCCTTGTAATAGTTGGTCAAATTCTGTCTGGTAGATTTTTGCTATGGCTTTTGAATTTATCATTACAGCATAATTTGCATTGAATTCTGATAAATCTGTATTTGTAATGTTGGCAGAGCCTGTCCAAACTTTTTGATTATCAAAAATAAAGAATTTATTGTGCATTATGGCGTTTTTATCTTTTTTGTTTTTATATGCGATTTTATCCCTAGAGTCAGTGTTGTAATCAGGTATAAGTTGCATCAACAATTTGGTATCAGGGTAGTAGTCTTCGGGTTTATTGTCATGATCACATACCCATCTGATTTTAACCCCTCTTTTAGAAGCATTTTTTAGTGCTGTAATTATCTCAGGCTCTTTGTTGATACCGTAAATGGCAAAGTCTATGCTGTGTTTTGATGCGTTTATTTCTTTAATAAGAGCTCTGCAAGCACTTGAAGAACATTTACTATGGGGTTTTAAGTTATTGAAATTCAGAAAATATACAGTAATATTTCCAAAAATTTTGTAAGCGGAGACGGGATTTTGCTCGTTTGTTTGATTGCTTTTGAAATTTTGTAGAGCAAAGCATTGTCTGCATTGGGTTGCATCTTTAGGAATGTCTTTTAGAGCAACTAATTTGAAGTTATACGCTTCTGTTCCATAGTGGCAGTCTAATTTGTGATACTTTCTGTTGTTGAGATTGTAGATTACGTATTGTTTTTCTGAGGCTTCTTTCGAGAGTTTTGATACTTTATCTGTGTTGAAAAATTTACTATATTGTTTGTTATTTGTTATTGCAAGACCTTCAGATAAGATTTGTTTTGAGAAATCTGAGTTTTTTAATATTATTTTATACTCAGAATCTTTGACTTTCTCTGCTTTCACCATTGCGTCAGTTAGAATTTTTTCTGAATATTTTTTACCAAAATAATCTAAGAAAAATGCGAGTTTTTTGTCTGAATATTGTTTGTTGTCAATAGAGTCTAGGAAGGTATTTATAGCATAAATTTTGATAAGTTCGTCATCGTCTATCTGAGAATTTTTGTTTATATCTAAGTAAATGTGCGAGGAATCAGCTACTTTGAGAACTCTAGTCTTGTTATAGTCTTTAAAGGAGAAGGCTAATGTGGTCAGAAGTAAAAAAATAAGTATTCCTAAAGTGGTTTTTTTCATGATAGAATTATACCAAATCGAAAACACATGGAGAAGTGTCCGAGCGGTTTAAGGTGCAGACCTGGAACGTCTGTGTACTGTCAAAGGTACCGAGGGTTCGAATCCCTCCTTCTCCGTATTTTAAATTTCATTTATCAATTTAGGATATATTTTTGAGCACAAATATTACTGTTACGACATTTATTATTCTTTTTGTTTTGTATTCACTAACGATTCCCCTGCTATTATACATAGGTTTTGATTTAAAGAGTATTATTTCAATTATTACACCTATTTTTGTTGCTTTGATAGCACTTATTTCCAATCAATGGGGAATATACTTAAATAAAAAATATGATGCAAAAATTTATACAATTAAAAAACGTATTGAAGATATTGATAGCTTATCTTTAAGAC
>JAEZLC010000126.1 GCA_023435965.1 Cyanobacteria bacterium OH_CDB_58
TGGAAGTTAAGTAAGTTTGTAATTTTTATTATCCTTCTTTTTCATTTGGATTATTATTCTTGTTGTTTTAGAGGATAATTTTAGTGGTTCACTAATATTATAATTTAAAAATTAGCAATTTAACAAAATTTTGCTTGACCAATTTATACGTGTTCTGGTAAAATTAGCTTGCTATTTAGAAAAAAGTAACTAAAGAGATACTTTATTATTTTAGGGGATCAGAAAAGCAAGCAGAGAGCAGCATACAAATGTTAAATAAACCTTTGCCTTTTTCTTATTCAAGGTAAAGGTTTTTTTTTGCAAATTTCCGGTGAAAAGTATAATCTAACAATTACTTTATTCTTTATTTAATTCAATCTAAAAATTAATATATTTACAGGAGGTCGTCGAATTATGAACTTTAAGAAGTTTTTTCAAAAAGGTATTTCATCTGTGCTTATTTCAGCATTTTTACTATCAAGCTGCTATACACAAACATTTGCAGCAAACCTGCACAAATACAATGGTCTGGAGGAAATCCTAGTAGAGTGATTGATTGGAGTAATCTAAAAATAGACCCGTTTGATTGGGGCAATAAGTAAATGAAAGATAGGTGCTTAAAGTGATTAGAATTGAAAGTCATGCAAATGATACTATAGAACTAGATTTACCGAGTTTAAAAAATGCAAACTCAGATAATCTTAACTTACACAGAGCTCTATTATCTGGTATGGATTTAAGTGGAGCAACTTTAATAAATGCAGATTTGCGTTCGGCCGAACTAGAAGGTGCTGACTTGAGTTATACAAACTTGACAGAGGCCTCTTTAATTACAGCATGGATGCAAAACTCAAATTTAAATCATTCAAAATTGGTAAAGACAAGATTAAATGGTACAGACTTAAGAAATGCAGAGCTTAAAGGTGCAGATTTATCTGGAGCAGATGTTTGGAATGCGTAAGCGATGGAACACTATACGTAGTCCAAAAAAGGCAGCTCCACTGGTTAAAATTTGGAGCTGCCTTTTAATAAAATCCTTCTTCTGCAATCTTTCTGATATAGTTATATTGCTTCCGTATCAATTTTTTGAATTCCCCGTCAGATAACTCATGATACATGGCAACACCTTCTTCATAGAGACATTCATATATCAAATCACAATAATCATCATCTTCCCCGGTGCATCTTTAGATATCGCTGATCCAGTTCATATGGAAAATCCAAAGTATAATCAATTACATCCATTTTCCCACTCAGATATTCCTTTGTGTTGATTTATAATTAAAAATGAACACTGATTCACGAATAAAACTGAACACTTTTAAGGGTACCATAAAAAAGTTTACAAAGTTTTATTCTTTAATATAGATATAATTAACGTTTAGAATTGAACACTTCCGATTATTGTATTAACATACCTTTCGTAAGCCAAAACGAAAGGTGGTGAAAAAGGAAGTGAAAGATTTGCAGGACTGGGCAGCTGTACAGAAACTGAAGAAACAAAACATGAACATTTCAGAAATATCTAAAGCTCTTGGAATGTCTAGAACTACTGTATATAATAGGAACATTAAAATTTTAGTTAAAATAGATGCAATTAAAAGAGTTTGAAGATTAGAGGATACTCACATTTTTAGTTGGCATCCTCTGATTTTTTTACATTACTTCAAAAACTCTTCTAACTGCTTTATTGTAAATCATTGTGTTTGGGGTAGGCACGTTTGGAGTATTACAAAACAGGAAGTTTTTACATGTTAGTTTTACCGTCACTTTAACTTGCAATTTATAAGGATACATATTGATACACAAAATTATTGAGATAAACCTTGTAATGTGTTACAATTTATATAAGTACAGTGGTAGGAGAAAGCAAGATGAGCAAGGATGTTGCAATAGAAAAAATAAAGTTAGACCAGATGATGAAAGTGCTGTTTAAATTGTCAAAGAAAGTAATGGTAAATTTACTGAATGCACTATTTAATGAGGAGTATGACTATAATGAAGTAAGTATAGAGTATTCAAATAGTGAATTTGTAGATGATGATTTTGATAGGATTTGTGGAGATATATTTATAACGGTAAGGACAAAAAATAAGTCTTTTAGTTATCATATTGAATTTCAGACTCTAAATGACAATTCAATGGCTATAAGAATGTTTAGGTATGGATTTGAAAAAGCTGTCGAAAGAGCAGGGGATGAAAATAAGGAAGAAACAATCCTTTATTACCCGAAGCAATTGGTAATATTTCTAGAAGAGAACAGAAATATTAAAGACGAGTTGTATTTTAAGTTGAGATTACCTGATGGTCAGGAGATAAGATTCAGTGTGCCAGTATTAAAGTACTGGAAATACTCAGCAGAGGATTTGAAGGATAAAAAGTTGTATGCTCTACTGCCATTACAAGTATTTAAGTCAAGGAAAATAATAAAAAGCATATACAACAATGAGTATATAAAATATGAAGATAAGGGTAAACTCATTAACACTGAATTCAAAAAGCTTATAGAAATTATACAATCAACAATAAATGTGCTTGGTGAATTATATAACA
>JAEZLC010000157.1 GCA_023435965.1 Cyanobacteria bacterium OH_CDB_58
GGGAAATGATCCTAAGTATTCTCGTTGTCTGGATACTCTTACGGCATTAAATACATCAAGAGGACTTTCCAAAAGACGTATCGCTTCTAAAATCGAAGTCTTACCTGAATTATTAATCCCGGCAAAAATATTAATTTTACCCAGGTTTTCAAGTTTTAAATCGAGAATGCCTCGAAAGGCTTCGATTTTCAAATCCTTAATAACCATTCATCCACCTCATTTACAACTGATACCAATTAATTTCTCTACCCTATTATATCCTGAAAGGTTGTCAAAAAATAGTATAAAATCTTCGATAACTTAAGATGTGTAAATACTGTCTTGGCTCACGTTAGAACCTATATCCAACTAGTATGCCGTAGCTTTTAGATCCATAAAAACACTTCCTAGCGTTTCTGTAAAGGAATCCTAGCTATTTGACATTATTCCGACCATAACCAAACACCACGAGCAACATCTCTTAAATATTGATAAAGTAACCTAGTTTCATTTTTAATCATGTCATTATATTTATGTTTTTGTTCCATATCGGCTTGTTGATATATTTCCAACATCTCTATGATACCAGGATTTTCATCGAAAAATTCCCCTTGTCTTCTGTTGATTGTTAGAAAAAAATCAAATCCAAAACACATTAGTTGATGATAATATGCAGCTAGAAAGCGTGGTAAGCGTTCTTTGACGCATCCTCTGGTAATCAATGCATGACATGAACCGCATATATTAAGCAAATTTCGATAATCATCGCTACCGCCATCGACCTTAGGAACGCAATGATGTACTTCAAAATACTCTTTTTCTTCTAGACAAATCGGGCAAATATTATTAGTTAGATAGCAATATTTTTTACCTGCAACAAACTCGGTATCCAAACCCAGATAGAGTCCAATTTTGTTCAATCCAACCATAGCTTTTTCCCAAGATGACTTTAACCAAACGCTTTCATCTTCATTCAGGATCAGATAAGGCGCTCTACCTTCAATAACCGGATAAATCTCATCACCAATATCGTCTCCGGTTACAAAAGCCCGATTCGCCTCATAATTGAATTCAAAGAACCATAGCTCCCCATATTCGTTTCTAAAATTACTTTTAAAACTTTCCATCCTACCACATTCCTCAATATAGAATATTATAATGCCGGCAGTAACTCCTTTGTTATTAATAAAACATCTTCAATTTTTAATTTCTAACATAATAAAGTTGTTAATCAATTTATAAAACAATCATAGCGAACTGAATAATACTTGTAATAGCCGCCGTTAATTCAACAGCTCCTGCTATCTTTGGATATACACTTTGTAAACCGCCAATGGCTGTTTTGATAAAGCCCTTTTTCGGATTTTCTTTTTTTAATTCCTCTTGAAGAACATCAATGTTATCATTGATAATTTCGCGTATTTCCGGCTCAATTGCATCCGTCAACAGACTCTGAATACTTTGAACCAATTTATCTAATTCACCAGTGTTAATGCCATTATTTTGTATTGCGTGAATTGTAGCTTGGTCTTTAGCGATATTAACTTGTCCGCCATTTATCGTAATTACATGTTTTGTCTCCTCGTCATAACCCATATCGATTGCAATCTCCGTTAAATAAGATTCAATATGATTTGCAAAAGGTAATATGACTCTTTCTCCAAAACCTTTGACCATATCCTGAAAATTGCCAGAATGCCTATATGCCATACCAATAGAACGAATAGAGACCTTCTGAACTACCATATATTTAAGAATTTTATATGTATAAACAATTTCTTCCTCAACACTTGACCCCGTATAAAAAAAAGCTCTACCGTAACTTGAGGCTACTTCATTCACTTCTTTAGCAACATCAAAATCCTCAACAATAATACTGTTAATATAACTTAAGATCAGATAATTATTATCAATAAAATCAACAAACATCTTCAGGATACCATCAGCTTCTTCATAGTGCGTATTAATTAGCCTACTGGCAATTGATCTAAATGCTCTACTCAACTTACGTAAATCTTTTTTATTTATCTCCATCACATTTCACCCCGCAAAACGGACAATAACTTCTGCTCAATTTTATGATCGGCTTAATCTTGGCCTGTCTTTTACAACATTCATACTGTTGAATTTCCAACGCTTCGATCCCGGCGATGATCGGATTTTCCGCTTCTGGTCTTGGTCTTTTTCCAGCCTTAAAGGTTAATCCACTCCCTTTGAACTGACGTTCCCACTTCTGCATTTCTTCAAAAACCATATCCATTGCAAAATTCTTGGCCATATTCATAGCCAGTTCTATAACGTCATCTGTCAAATAATTCTCACTTTTCAATCCACAACAAGGGCACCAAATTTCAAGCACATCATCTGCTTGGGCATCATCCGGCGTTAATTTGAAATATCCACCGCAAAGCGGGCATCGAAACAACACAAACCCGTCGTTATCAGTAGGAATAGATATTCTCATCTCCATATCGCTCATATTGACACTTCATTTCATTGTTTTCTTTTTCAAATCCATTCCCCAAAAAACACGAAGCACCTCAGTTTATTTCTTCGCTGGAGGAACAAGATAAAACGAGAAGTGGTTCTACAACTCCCCCCGAAACGCCTTTTGCATCAAACTATTAAAACCGTTTTCCATTTCAGTAAGGCTTTCTATAAGAAAATGTTTTTGCTTTTCTTGTTGAGTAACAATTTCTGCAAACTTAGTCTGGTATTTTAGAGGTGGTACTGGTATTTCAAAATCCATAATCATGCCTAAGTTAAGGTTTTTCTGACGAATACCTCTTCTTTGAGTCAAAAAGAATAATCTCATGGCAATTAAAACAGAATATAACCAATCAATATTGCATTCTGAAATATGTGGGTTTATATTTGCACATGCTTGATTGCATGTTGAATCTTTCTTTAAAATCCCCATTTTAAAAGCCGCAGTATCATACATCCCTATAAGCAAACTACCAGCTTTAAATAGCTTTGCAGAACTTTCATTTATAGCCTTTTCTGTAATTTTTTCCTTTGAACCATCTAAATACCTATTATTAAGCTCACCAGCTGTATACCAATCAATGGTACCTTCAAAATATGAATTGTTACTTCTTGATGGAGTTCCTCCACTTGCCCAATCTCCTAAATCAGCTAGTTTTTTCATCTCCCACCCCTTCTCATTCCTCACCGGATCTCCAAACATCTCCAAAAACACCGACCGCAAAAACTCATCCAACAACCGGAACGTCTCCTGCCGCTTCCGCCGAACCGCATCCGCCTTATCTAAAATGGCCGCAATACGTTTTTGTTGGGGTAATGGAGGAAGATAAAGTTTTACCTGCGTTAAATGAGAAGGACCAAAATTGGGTTGTGCCGATCCAGTAATTAATCTTTCTATTTGATCTCGAAACTGTCTAGAGTTTAAAAAATGAAGTAAATAGTCTCGATTTAAAATGTTTTCATCAAGACTTTTAAAACGAATTGTACTGGTATTAAGACATAAAGGCAAATATTCCTTTTTTACTATCGCAGTTTTTCCCCAAGTAACCCCTGAACTTGCCATTACAATATCATTAGGTTCTAATAAAAAATGATTGTAAGAGCTTGATACTTCTTTAGGATCTAAATATCTTTCAGTATTTGAAAGGTCTAATTCTCCGTTAACAATATTCTTTACATTAAGTAACTTTATACCTTCATTTCTAAACTGCCACTTACGAACTCCTGGCCCTTCTTGAAAAAATACAACCTCTTTCAAATCTACTAAGTTACTCATCCCACCATCTTCTCCAACTCATCCAATTCCTGCTCTATCTCCTTCTCCAACTCCCGCAACCGAGCCAAAATCACCTTCGGCGGATCGTACTCCACTTCCTCATGGACCACCTGCTTGTACCGGTTGATCGATAGATCATACCCATTATCCACTATCTCCTGCTTCGGTACAAAAAACGCCTTCCCGGTCCGGTCGGTATCTTTACCCGGATCTTTCTCTTTCCACCGCTTCAAAATATCCGGGATATCATCTTTATCAGGTGTTGCATCCCGCTTATCATCCAAGGAAAATCCATCTGCTTCCATATCATAAAACCAAACCTGATCAGTCCTACCGCCCTTGGTAAAGATCAAGATCCCCGTCGATACCCCGGCATAAGGTTTAAAGACGCCGGAAGGCATCGAGATCATC
>JAEZLC010000129.1 GCA_023435965.1 Cyanobacteria bacterium OH_CDB_58
ATATTATTCCATCAACCCCAGCAGCAATGAAAAATTCGTTTAATATTTGTAAAATGGATTCGCTAGGTATTGTTTTAGGAGTTTTTTCAAATATCAATTTAGGTGCGTAGCTCAAAAGCGCATCTCCTGCCAATGTTGCTATGGCTTCACCGTAAACCTTGTGATTTGTAAGTTTTCCTCTTCGATAGTCATCGTTATCCATGCAAGGCAAATCGTCATGAATTAAGCTTTGTGTGTGCAGCATCTCTACTGCACAGGCAGTTGGAATCGCAGCACTGAAATCTCCTGATACCATATTTGCAACTTCTAGCGTCATAATCGGTCTTAATCTTTTACCTCCTGCCAATACAGAATATCTCATAGACTCATATATGCTTTGCGGGTATTTAACCGGGATGAATAAGTCCAGATTTTTTTCTATTATTGAACGGTATTCATTGTATTTTTCTTTTGTGGTGTTATCCATTTTTTGCCTCTTCGATGGTCTTATTTATCACTTGTTTGTTTGTTTTTCTTGATGTATTTCTTTTTTTTGAAGATATTTTTGTCATTACAGTGTTTTTGTTGATTTTTGTTTTACTTTCGGTTTTCGTTCCGCTGTATGTTATTTTTGTTTTGTATTCGATTGCTTCTGTTACAAATTTGACGTAACTTTCGTATCTTGATGGATTTATCTTATCTAAGTTTTCTTTTACATTGCACCCTGATTCGGTTGTGTGCAGACAATCGTTAAATCTGCAGTATTTGCTGTAATTCTTTATCTCCGGGAATAAATCCTGAATGGAAGAAGGGAGTAAAAAGTTGAATTTCAGGTTTGAAAAGCCTGGGGTATCAACTACTGCTGTTTTTTCTTTTATTTTAATTATTTCGCAGTGTCTTGTAGTATGCACGCCTCGTTTTGATTTTGTGCTGACATCTTTAGTCTTAAGTTTTAAACCAGATGATAAAGTGTTTATTATTGAGGATTTCCCTACCCCTGATGCACCGCAAAATATTGAAACTTTATTTTCCAGTTTTTTTTCTAATTCTTTTATTCCTATTTTTTTTAATGCGGAAGTAAAGTGAATTTTGTAGTCTAGAGGGTTATATATTGAATTGATTTCGTCAGAAATTCTGTTTTCTATATCTAAATCACATTTGTTAAAACAAAGTATTGGTTCTACGTTATGGTACTCGCAATGAGCAATATATCTGTTAAGTTGCTCGAAATCAAGTTCGGGATTTTTTATTGAAGAAACGATTATAGCTTGAGAAACATTTGCTGCTCTTGGTTTTGAGATGTAGTTTTCTCGAGGGAGCATCTTTAAGATAAATGCTTGTTTTGAAAGGTCATTAATCTGGTCAAGTATAACTTGATCTCCGACAAAAATTTCCAGCTTCTGTTTTTTTAATACTTCTCGTAGTTTGCACTCGTAAATACCGTTTTCTGTATTTACGTAATAAAAGTCTGAATGAATCTTATAAACTTGTCCCTGCATATTGAACAATCTTACAACAATAAGACTTTTTGGGCAATCTGATCTGATTTGTTCGAAAAGATTATTCATTCAATTTTGATGAAAATATATTAAAAACTTTCTATATTTGCGTTTTTAATATATACTATAAGCGTTAATAGAAGTGTAGAAATACAGAAAGAAGAAAGATCAAAATGATTGATGTAAAAAGAAAAGAGCTTATAGTTGGAGATAAGCTAGTAACGATTGAAACAGGAAAGTATGCTAAACAGGCAAGTTCTTCAGTAGTTGTAACGTGTGGAGAGACAATGCTTTTGGTTCACGCAGTAGTTAGTGCACAACCAAGAGTTGGTATAGACTTTTTCCCATTACTTGTTGACTTTGAAGAAAGAATGTCTGCAATTGGTAAAATTCCAGGCGGATATACAAGAAGTGAAGGTAGAGCATCTGATAAAGCTGTTTTAGCTTCAAGATTAATAGATAGACCAGTTAGACCTTTATTCCCTAAAGGGTATAGAAATGACGTTCAGATTGTAGCTCAGTTAATGAGTTCCGATCAGGAGAATCAACCGGATGTATTAGCAATATTAGGTGCTTCAGCTGCATTAATGCTTACAGATGCTCCTTTTGAAGGTCCTATTGGTGGCGTTAGAGTTAGTAGAGTAGATGGAAATTTAGTTGCTAACCCTACTTATAGACAAGCTGAAAAATCAGATTTGGATATCGTTGTAGCAGGTACAGCAGATTCTGTAATAATGGTTGAAGCTGGTTGCAAGTTCGTAGACGAAGATGAAATCATGCAAGCAGTTGAGTTCGCTCAAGTTGAAATTGCAAAACAAGTTCAAGCTCAAATTGAATTTGCAAAAGAATGCGGTGTTGAAAAACCTGAATTCGTAAATCCTCACGATACTACTGAAATCTCGGCTATAATCAAAGATTTGGCATACGATTCGGTTTATGAAGCTTACCATAATTTCGACAGAGACGCTAGAAAACAAAAACTTGATGAAGCAAAAACTAAAGTAAAAGAACACTTTGTAAACCTAGATGACGAGCATCCTATCAAAAAAATGATGCAAGAAACAGGAATCGATTTTGTTTCTGAAGAGTTCAAATGCTTAGAGAAAAAAGTTATGAGAGCTATGATTGTAGAAGAAGGCGTAAGA
>JAEZLC010000186.1 GCA_023435965.1 Cyanobacteria bacterium OH_CDB_58
CTATCGAGTTGTTGGCATTTACAACTTTTATCCTCTGCGGATATTTTTTTGCAAGTTCAAGATATCCGTTGCGAACTTTTTGGTGAAATTCAATACCAGCAGCTTCTATTCTGTCTTTCTCGGTGCCGACTCTCGTTTGAGCAACTTCTGTATCAACGTCAAAAAGTATTGTTAAATCAGGAACAAGTCCATTGGTTGCGATTTTGTTCAGATTGTCCAGCTTTTCGATATCCCTGCCTCTTCCATAACCTTGATATGCCAATGTTGAGTCTGTGTGTCTATCGCAAAGTACTATTTTGCCTTCTTTTATAGATGGCTTAATAAATGTGTCTACGTGTTGAGAACGATCTGCCAAATACAGGAACATTTCACAGTTGTCAGAAACAACACCATCGTGGTGAAGGACTATATCTCTAATCTTTTTACCTACCTCTAAAGAGCCCGGTTCTCATGTGATTACGGTATCATAGCCTTTTTCTTTTAGAAGTTGTTCTGCTTTTGCGAGCTGAGTTGTTTTTCCACAGCCGTCAGCACCTTCAAATGTTATAAATAATCCTTTTTTCATTAGATTTTATCCCATCCTGTGTACTTTTGAAGAACCTTCGGTATAGATATTGTGCCGTCTTCGTTTTGGAAGTTTTCTAATATTGCAGCAAAGGTTCTGCCAACAGCTAGTCCTGATCCGTTTATAGTGTGAACAAAAGCAGGTTTTCCGGTTTCTTTTGAACGGTATCTGATATTTGCTCTTCTTGCTTGGAAGTCGCCGAAGTTAGAACAACTTGAAATCTCTTTATACGCATCATAAGATGGCAACCAAACTTCTAAATCATAACATTTCTGTGCAGAGAAACCTATATCTGCCGTACAAAGAGCTACTCTTCTGTATGGAAGTTCTAAAAGTTCAAGCATTTTTTCTGCATTAAGAGTTAATTTTTCATGTTCTTCAGCACTTGTCTCTGGGGTGCAAAGCTTCACAAGCTCTACTTTGTTAAATTGGTGCTGTCTTATAAGTCCTCTAGTATCTTTTCCTGCTGATCCAGCTTCTCTTCTGAAACATGGGGTATATGCTGTCATATATTTTGGAAGATCGTCTTCTGATAAAATTTCGTTAGAATAGATATTTGTCACAGGTACTTCTGCTGTTGGGATAAGATACAAATCTTCCTCTTCGCATTTGTACATATCTTGTGCGAATTTTGGAAGTTGCCCTGTTCCTGTCATAGATTGAGAGTTTACAAGAACCGGAGGTAAAATTTCCTCGTAACCGTGAAGGTTTATATGTGAATCTAAGAAAAAGTTTATAATTGCACGCTCTAGTTGAGCACCTTTTCCTTTGTAAAGTGAAAATCTCGATTGAGAAAGTTTAACTCCTCTTTCAAAGTCTACAAGGTCTTTTTCAACTGCTATATCCCAGTGGGCTTTTAGTTCATAGTTTTTTCTTGTTGGTTCAGAGAATTTTTTGATTTCTATGTTATCTTCTTCTGAAGTTCCAACGGGTGTTGTTTCATCAGGAGTATTTGGAATATTTAAAAGTAAAGTTTTTTGCTGTTCATCAAATTTAACTTCTTCTTCTTCTAATTCTTTTATTTTTTCGCCTATTACTCTCACTTTTTCTTGGATTTCGTCGGTATTCTGCCCTTGTTTTTTCAAGGCACCGATTTCTTGAGATATTGATTTTCTCTGGCTTCTGAGCTCGTCTGCCTGTGTTTGAATTTTTCTTCTTTCGGCGTCAATTTTAATGACTTCATCTATAGAAAGTTCGGGGTTTCTTCTTTTTAAAAGTTCATTGATTTTCTCAGGGTTCTCTCTGATGATTTTAATATCCAACATAAATTTTACCTCTCATTCATTTTTATATTAGTAAAAAGATGTAAAAAAAGGAAGTCTGTTCTTTTTTAAATATCAAATCTTTTCTATAAATTGATAAGTCATATTAACTTTTGGCATATTTCGGATTTATATGTTAGGGTTTTACTGTATCTTTGAATCTAAAGATATGGTTCAGTCTTTTAAGAGGTTTGCATGACGCTTTTATATGAGGGGAAAACGAAGCAGCTTTTCTCTACAGATAACGAAAATGAAATATTAATAAAGTTTAAGGATTCATATTGCCCTGTCGCGGCTGAAAGAGAAGTAATCTTTAAAAAAGAAAAATTGGCATCAGATTTTAATAAGCATTATTTTTTTATTCTGGATTCATTGATTCAAAATCATATAATCAAGTATAATGATGATAATTCATTTATCGCCAAAAAATGCGAGATAATCCCGTTAAAAATCGTAATCCGCAACTTTTCGGCAGGCAGTATCTGCTTGAGAAAAGGCTATAAAAAGGGTGAGTGGTTTCCTTATCCATTGATTGAATATTTTTTAAAGACTGGAGAGGAACAACTTCCTGAGGTTACTGAAGCACAAATCGTTCAAAGCGGAATGATGAATTATGATGCGATTGACAAAATTATCGAACTCACGACTCTTGTGAATAAGCTATTAAGAGAAAGCATTATAAAAAAAGATTTGCTTTTGATTGATGTGGAACTTGAATTTGGTGTTGACTCTGGTGGTAATATCCTTTTGGTTGATGAAGTTTCACCTTATACAATGAGAATATCTTCACAAGACACAAAGTTGTATTGGGACAAAGATGCGTTCAAAGCAAAGTGTTCTGAAGAAGTTATTGAAAGTTACAAAGAACTTGCAAAAATTTTAGGGGTTTAAAATGAAATGTGCGGTTGTTGTTTTCTCAGGAACCAATTGTGATGTTGATGTTTACAGAGCTTGTGAGCTTGTGGGTTGGCAACCGGAGTACATACAGCAAAATGAAACAGATCTCTCTGCTTATGATGTAATTATTATCCCCGGCACTATGTCGTTCGAGGGTAATTCAAATTCAATAAAAATTGCAAAATACACCCCAGTAATTGGTGCGATAAAAGAATATATCAAGAATAAAAAAGGTTTTGTGTTGGCTATTTGCAGTGGTTTTCACCTTCTGTGCGAAGCCGGTATACTTCCAGGGATATTGACACCAAACGAGAATAATAAATTCATCTGTGATGATATTGAACTTATTTTTACAGAATATAAAGTTAACCGTACGATTGTGTTGCCCATAGCTCATTCTGAAGGCAAATTTTATGCTGATCCAAAGACCCTTACAGAAATTGATAACAAAAATATGGTATTTTTGAAGTATAAGTTAAATCCTAACGGATCTATTTCTAATATTGCAGGCTTATATGACTCCGAAAATCTGGTTATTGGGATGATGCCGCATCCGGAAAAGGCTGTTTGTAAGGAATTGGGGCTAGTTGATGGGAAAAGGATTTTCGATTTCATCAAGATAGAACTAGAAGATGCGAGAAGCAAAGCCCTTTAATCTTTTTAGCGAACTGATTGTTTTGTGTAAATAATTTTCTTTTTTTAATTAATGTAGTATTATTAGCTTATGTACGCAATGTTAGCAGTTTTTATCGGTGGAGGACTAGGAGCCTTATTGAGATACGTGATTTGTCACTACTATGCCAAATCCTGTAATCTTACCTTCCCTTATCATACATTCGGAATAAATATTCTAGGGAGTTTTGTACTAGGATTTCTTATATATTCATTCAATGCAAAGGCTGGGATCGATAATAATGTAAAATTGTTTTTGACAGTCGGATTGTGTGGTGGATTCACGACATTTAGTACTTTTTCTCTTGAATCAATTGAATTATTTAGACATGGAAAAATCTTGGAATTCCTGCTGTATACATTTGGAAGTGTTTTTGTCTGCCTGATAAGTGCAGCGCTAGGAGCATATTTTGCAAAATACCTTTAATAAAAGAGTTTTATTTGTCGGGATGCCTGATATGGCACTGGTTTGCTTGTCAAAACTCCATAATTCAGGTGTTAATATTGTCGGTGTTGTTCCACCCTCTAAAGACAATGCTACGTATGATTTTTTTGTTCAATTTGTTCAAGCCATGGATTTAAGAATTGTCGACTATGAAAATTCATTAAAAGACAGGGTTTTCTTATCTAAAATAAAAGCATTAGAGCCTGATATTGCTGTTGTATGTTCGTATAATAAATTATTCCCAAAGGAATTTTTAGACATAACAAAAGACGGATTTATAAATACTCATCCATCATTATTGCCGCACTACAGAGGCGGAAATCCATATTCTCACGTAATTATAGACGGAGAAACTGAAACGGGAGTTACTCTTCATTTTATGGATGAAACTTTTGATACAGGTGACATTATTTCACAATATAAAGTCCAGATCGACAAACAAGAAACGATGGGTACTCTGTTTAATAAATTAAATTTTTTAGCCGCTGACGTATTGCTTCACGCTTTAAAATTTTATGAAGCCAATTCCACTCTTCCAAGGGTAAAACAACCGGATGGAGAGTATAAAAAAGCGTATGCGTTGGATGTGAAGTATGGAAACACCCTCATTGATTGGAACAAGTCGGCTGACGAAATCGAGAGGTTTATAAGAGCTTTAAATCCTTTTGTTACAGCAGGAACAAGATTTAGAGGTGCTTATACAAAAATTAATACAGCAGTAGCTCAGAACAAGAAACATAATAAAGAGCCAGGAGAAATATGTATAGTAAAGGATACGGTTGGAATTGCTTGCTCTGAAGGCATTTTGCATCTTAAAACACTCCAGATAGGCTCTTATATCAGTGGCGATTGTTCTGATTTTATCAGGATTTTTAAACCGAAAGTTGGAGAGAAATTTGAATAATGGATAAATTGAACTTTTTAACAGCGGGAATGCCTTTGAGAACAGGAAAAGAAGGATATCCCAGTGCCTTTCAGGTCCTTTCGGATTTAAGCTTAGACGGTATGGAATTAGAATTTGTTCATGGCGTCAGAATGAAGCCTGAGAGTCAAATATTTGTGAAAAATATCATAAAAGAAAAAAACTTTGTAGTGACAGCACATGGGCCATATTATATAAATCTCAACTCTAAGGAAGAAGAAAAGGTCCAGGCCAGCATCACAAGAATTCTTGATACTGCAAGAATGGCACATTCATTGGGGGCATATAGCATTACTTTCCATGCGGCCTTTTATACGGGAGATGAAAAGGAAAAAGTATATTCTAATGTCGAGAAAACAATGGCAATAATCTGTGATACTTTAGAAAAAGAAAAGATTGATATTTGGGTCAGGCCAGAAACCACTGGAAAACCGACTCAGTGGGGTGATGTAGAAGAAATTATAAAATTGTCAAAAACGTTTGATAAAGTGCTTCCCTGTATAGATTTTTCCCACTTACATGCCAGATACAACGGCATTTCTAATACATATAGCGAATTTGCAAGGATATTTGAGCAAAAAGGTAATGAA
>JAEZLC010000263.1 GCA_023435965.1 Cyanobacteria bacterium OH_CDB_58
TATGATCATCTGGAGGGTTTACTTCAAAAACATAGAAACAAATACGATAATGCAATTATAGTTACAGAATCGATTTTTAGTATGGACGGAGATTGTGCATACCTGCCAAAACTTATAGAGCTCAAAAACAAATACAACTGTCTACTTATAGTAGATGAAGCACATGCGTTCGGTGTATTCGGAGATAATGCCCTTGGCGTTGCTGAAGAACAAAATTGTGTACAAGAGATTGATCTGATTGTCGCTACATTTGGAAAGGCAGCAGCTTCTATGGGCGGCTTTTGTACGGGTAGCTCTCAAATAATCGACTACTTGATAAACAAGTCAAGAAGCTTCATTTTTTCAACTGCACTACCAGAAATTAACATCGCTTTTTCTTTGTTTATGTTTGAAAACATTCTCCCTAATACAAAAGAATGCCGTAAAACTCTCTTAAGCACAGCGGAGCAGGTAAGAAAAAATATTCAAGCACACAATATGAATACAATCGGCAACTCTCACATAGTACCTGTAATAATCGGTACAAATCAAGACACGGTGGCGATTTGTGACCAACTGCAAGACAACGGTTACTATACCTTGCCGATAAGGTATCCGACAGTTTCACTAAATTCAGCAAGAATTAGACTATCTTTGAGAGCAGATCTTTCATACCAGGAGTTAGAATCTCTTCCTAATCTCATTGCTCAGGCTAAAAACAAAATATACAAATAAAATATTGCATGATTTTTTTTATATGTTATAACTTAGGTATAAAGAATAACACACGCCCTGGTAGCTCAGCTGGATAGAGCAACCGCCTTCTAAGCGGTAGGTCATAAGTTCGAATCTTATCCAGGGTGTTTTTTTATTAAGTTTACTTCTTTTAAACCAATTAGGCTTTATGCAAAAAATAAAACAAATTTTTAAAATATTATTATTCAATATAATATTTTTTGCATTTATTTTGTTTTTGAGCGAAATCTACTTTTTTGATAAATATTTACCCAACTATAAAGGTGTGTCGGGATACAAACTCCCAAAATACAGTATCAATACAGATCAATTAAGACGCTATTGGCACTCTGATGATAGAGATTTTTTAACTAATAGTACTGCCATAAATAAATCTGGTATAGTCCTTTTCGGGTGCTCTTACGCATATGGACATGGACTAAAACCTGTAAACTCACCGGCTGCTAAACTGGCTAAATATACAGGCAGACCTGTCTGGACAGATGCCTATATAGGTGAAGCACCTAGCATGATGTATTTTCAAAGAGTAGTGCATCAAGAGTTTTATGACAAAAAGCCTGCTCCTGAGTTTCTAATATATGTACTGATGTTTGATACTATTGCCAGAATAAAACCGATTGACGTTAATGAATACAATGTTTGGAATTACAAGAGTAATACAAACCCTTCGTTAAATGAAAAAATCCTCAATAAACTGAATAATCTTTATACAATAAAATACTTGAGATACAAAAAGGTAATGAGAGATTACAAACAATGTATTGAAGTAACAAAATTTTTAATAGTAAAAAGCAAAGAACTTACTAAAAGACACTGGCCAAAATCAAAATTTATATTATTAATATACAAAGACATAGATTATAAGACGACAAAAACCACAAAAGGACTGAAAGACTGGCAGTATAAGTCGCTTGATATAAATAACTGGAAGTCAGTTGAAAACCATGGTGTAATACTGCTTTCAACAGAAGAATTTCTTCCAGATATTGCTCATAACCAGATATACAAAAACCTAAACGACCCATTAAAAACAGGCAGAATATTAAACAAGGATGAAATTACATACACTGGTGGTGTTTCTCACCCCAATTCTTATGCTTGGGAAAAAATTATTCCTTTATTATCAGCTAAGCTAGGCCTCTAATCTTTATTAGTAAGTTTTTTCGTTAAAGATGCAACTACCCATTCTAAAGCGAGTGCGGGCACTAAAAAGAAGAATATTAAGATAGTTTTTATTAACCCTACAAAACTTACCCACATACTATAGTATATTTCTGTATCAATCCCAAAGCCGCTTTGGTAAAGATTTGCAAGAAAACACTTACAAGGCATATATAGAAGAGTTGCTGCTATTAGAAATATTAAGCCGATAACGAAACATTTATAATAGAAGCATTTTATAATTTTTAAAATTTCTACAGTATTCATATATCCCCCTAAAGATATATTCTCTACGTTCAAATATTTTTTACATTCTCCATTTGTATATTAATAAGAATATATAAACAAAAAGATATATTTAGCAGTCTGATGATTTACTTTGAATCCTTCAGCATTTTATTTATACAAGTAAAAAACTGAGCCATGCAACATACTTTTAGAGAATAATATACATTTAAACCATCTTTTTTATCATCAACTAAGCCATTTTTTCTCAACAAGGAAAGACTTTTTGAGACATATGATTGTTCCTGAGAGGTTATTTGTACTATTTCTGACACATTTTTAGGACCCTCTAACAAGCAATCTATAATCATCAATCGATGAGGATTAGCTAAAGCTTTTATAATATTAGATTTTTTTATGTAGAATTCTTTATCCATTTTTATACCCATCAGACTATATGACAAAATAGTCATATTATAATAACATATAGTTACAATACAAAAACTAGTCAAAAGGAGAATAAATGTCAAACATTAAAATATTAGGAACTGGTTGTTCAAAATGCAATGACTTGTACAACAACACAAAAAAAGCTGTTGATGAATTGAATTTAGACATCAAAATAGAAAAAATCAATGACATACTCGAAATTATAAATTACGGAGTGATGAATCCGCCGGCAATTGTTTATAATGACAAAGTAATCTCAACAGGAAAAGTTCTTTCGGCTCAAGAAATAAAGGAGATGCTAGATGAGTAAAAAAATATCATTTTTAATATTTACAATTATGCTTTTTACATTCACAGCAACTTTAGCCGACATAATTGAAAAAACAACTGTGTATTACTTTGTACTAAAACCAAGATGTATAACTTGTAAAAAAATGGAAGAATATACAAAAGAAGCAGTTGGAGAAATTAAATCAGACAAAATTGAATACAAAGTAATTGATCTTGATAAACCTGAAAACAGGCACTACAAAGAAAGATACAAGTTATACACAAAATCTGTTGTGATAGTAAAAAATAAAAATGGTAAAGAAATAAAATATAAAAACTTAGATAAAATTTTTGTTAAAGCTAGAAAAAAAGATGATTTTAAAAATTACATAAAAGAAGAAATTAAAGGATTATAAGGATTAGAAT
>JAEZLC010000007.1 GCA_023435965.1 Cyanobacteria bacterium OH_CDB_58
ACCATCAGCCATATTGCACTTAAATCCCTTACAAGCTTCCGGTCTGTAGTGATATATTTTGCAGCGATATTGCTCGTTCCTTTTTTCCAAAAATATACACCCTTTACCATCAGGGTGAATCATATATACATTCCCTTTTTTCGCCTCTTGCTGTGCCAAGTCCTTGAGGTTTTGAGACCTTAAATCATTGAGCCGCAGCATTATACCCACTTCTGCTCCAAGACTCTTCATTCTCTCAACCTCTTCCGGTTTTAAAAGAATTTTTCGATATGTTTTACAACACGTACCGCATTGCCTGCATGATTGCAGAATCGTATCCATTTTATATTTATCAATCGAACTGTCGGACATAATACCTTACCTAAAAAAAGGTACAGCAAAAAGATTGCTGTACCAAATACGGATTTAGTTTAACGATAACTTTTCAACTACTGAAACCAAACTTTCAGAAGATTCGACCAAATGGTTCATCGTCTGGTTTGTTTCCAATACTATTGAAGAAACAGACTCTGTCTTGGCTTTGCTTACCTTAGACTCTTCCATAACTCCATTAATTTTATCCATAACCTCATTACTTTCTTTAGTAAGCTTTTGAGATTTGTTTTTAATATCATTTATGGATTCATTTATTGTAGTAATTCCTGTAGTTATTTTATCTAATGACTTAAGGGTATCATTAATAACGGTGGAACCGTCATCTAGAAGCTTAACACCTTCTTGCATAGAGGAAAGGGTTTCATTAGAATCTTTTTCAATAATTTTTACTATATTTGAAATATCTATAGCTGATTTCGAACTATTTTCAGCAAGTTTTCTAACCTCATCAGCAACAACTGCAAAGCCTCTACCCGCATCACCGGCTCTTGCTGCTTCTATCGCAGCGTTAAATGCTAATAGATTGGTTTGTGCCGAAATGTCTTTAATAATATCCACAAAACTACTGATTTTCTCAAGATGAGTCACCAAGCCTGACACCTTCGAATTACAATTACAAATTGAAGTCCCCATTGTTTGGAGTTTTTCACTGGCTTGAATACTTGCAGACTTAGTGTGTCTTGCATCATCAGCGATTTCTTTTGTTTTATCTGAAGTATCTTTAGTTAACTCAAGCATTTCAGTGGATTCTGAAAGCATTTCTTTGACTTTTCCTACAGAATGCTCTAGAGAACTTACGCCTGATTCTAACAAATTGCTCATCAGGTTCATATCGGAAGAAATAAAATCCATTTTTTCCTTAACTTCTTCCACAACTGCTGCGATATTTGTACTTGTAGAAGCAACAACCACTTCCACTTCTGACTGTGAAGTAACATCAACGATATATTCTAATGCTCCTTTTATGTTGCCTTTTGCATCTTTAATAGCAGATCCAACGTGGTTAATGGCAAGATTTTTACCATTAGGATTAGATTTTGCCTTTGAGCTTGAAACAGAATCGGTTTTCATTGCTCTATCGCATACACAATTTTCTGTTCTACAATCCGCGGATTTAAACAGATCATAACATTTCTTGCCCACAGCTTCATCAGGTGTAAGCCCAGCCATAGAAGCGCCTGCCGGATTTATATATGTAATATTATGTTCTAAATCACGTGCCATAATCGGTGTAGGAATATTATTTAAATTGTTTATTTTCTCATCCGCAGCCTGCTGCTGTTTCTTTTCTTCAGTAACATCCAAAATGTACTCTAATGCTCCTTTTATGTTGCCTTTTGCATCCTTAATGGGAGAGGCTGTATATTTGATAGGAATAATCATTCCTTCTCTTGGTCTTGCAACTGTTTCTTCAGTAACAACAGAATCTGTTTTCATTGATCGCCCGCAAGCACATTTTTCAGTTTTACAGTGAGGTGTTTTGAACAGGTCATAACACTTTTTGCCTATAAGCTCATCAGGTGTAGAACCTGCAACCGCTGCTCCAGCAGGGTTCATATAGGTAATTGTGAAATCGGTATCAACAGCCATAATCGGAGTTGGTATCGTATTTAGATTATTGATTTTCTCATCCGCAGTTTGCTGCTGTTTCTTTTCTTCAGTAACATCCAGAATATACTCTAAAGCCCCTTTTATATTGCCTTTTGCATCTTTAATAGGAGACGCTGTATATTTTATGGGAATAATCATCCCTTCTTTAGGTCGTGCTATGGTTTCTTCTGTGACAATAGCGTCATTGTTCATAGATCTGGCACAAGCACATTTTTCGGTTCTGCAATGAGGCGTTTTGAACAAATCATAACACTTTTTGCCTACAAGCTCATCAGGTGTAGAACCTGCAACCGCTGCTCCTGCCGGGTTCATATAAGTAATTGTAAACTCCGTATCAATAGCCATTATGGGTGTTGGTATTGTATTTAAATTATTAATTTTTTCTTCTGCTGTTTGCTGTTGTTTCTTCTCCTCAGTAACATCCAGAATGTATTCGATCGCTCCTTTTATATTGCCTTTTGCATCCTTGATGGGAGCCCCTGTATATTTGATAGGAACTATCATTCCCTCTTGAGGTCTTGCGATAGTTGTTTCCGTTACTACAGAATCTGTTGCCATAGCCCTAGTACAAGCACATTTCTCTGTCTTACAGTGAGGTGTTTTGAACAAGTCATAGCATTTCTTTCCAATCACTTCTGAAGGAACCATGCCTGCAACCGCAGCTCCTGCCGGGTTCATGTATGTGATTGTATATAAAGTATCAATTTCCATGATAGGAGTTGGAATAGAATCAAGATCTGCTTTAACCTGACGCAAATCCTGTCTTGTTTTCACATCATCTGAAATATCAATTAAATTGACAATAACTCCGACAACATCGTCACCCTCAAATAAAGGTGTTGCGGTATATCTTAGATGTACAAATGAATCATTTTTCTTGTGAAAAACTTCCTTGGTAACAGATTTTTTGACTCTCAAAGACTTTGCAACAGGGCAATCTTTCGTACCGCTCAGATTCGTTTCGCAAGCCTCTTCATGAGTCATCTTATGAACCATGTCTTCTCTTTTTTTATCAAATAATACTAAAAAAGCATCATTGACTACTTCAACGACACCTTTTGCATTTAATACCAAAGCAGGATCATTCAACGCTTGAACGTAATTTAAATTCATTTCTTCTAATCTAACCGCCGTCATTCTTTATCCTCACTATCTTCTTGTAACTGCATTTTTTCTATACGTGCATAAAAATCATCCAAAGAATCCACCCACATTTCGGGTTGTTCTTCTTCCGCAATATCCACCGCCTTTTGCTCTGCTTGAATTTCTTCAACATCATCAATCAAGGTTTCACCACCTTGTTCTACGCACTCTTGAGCAGAAACCTCAATGAGAGCAGAATCACTATACTCATCTTCTATAAAAGATGAAAAGATTTTTTCACTATCTAAAACGATAAGAAGCTCTGACGTAACACCGTCTTGCGTTTCTTTCTTTGTAACCAACAAGTCCTGAACATGGTTTTTTACAGAGTCCATGAGCTTGTTAGCAGCTAGTTGAGATGATCTTCTGACTTTTGTTTTTGATGTTTTTAAAATTTCCAAAACATCATCAACAATTATCCCTATCTTTTGGGAATTCAAAATCAATATTAATATTTTGCAACTGTTTATATCGCTATAGTTAGCTATTCCGTAATATTTTCTCAAATCCACAACTGAAACAGCTTCTCCTCTAAGGTTTAAGACGCCTTTGAGTGCCTCTTTGCTGTTTGGAAGGTTGATAATATGATCAGAATATTTAATAATTTCCTGGAAATTATTAATATCGATTGCATATTTATCATCCAGTTTAAAAACTATGTAATCTTTATCCTCAATGTAACTCGCGGTTGTTGTATCGGATTTTAAACTTTGACTCTGGCAAACATCCTTATTTACAATAAGGCCGTCATTAATCTGTGTTTGAGCCTCTTGCGAAAACAGAGTCACAGAATCTATTTTTACAATATTTCTACTTTCTGAGATCGAAATAATATTTGAAAAACAATCGCCAAGAAAAGTCTTATCAAAATTTGTTATAGGTAACAATTTATCTACTTCATAATTTATAACTTCTCTCACTGAATCAACAAGGATCCCGCAGTTAGGAATATCTCTAAAGACAATAATTCTTGTATCTTGCGAGATCTGTGTTTTGTGTCCACCCAGATATTTTTTCAGATCGACTATAGAAATAAGATTCCCCCTTAGAGAGATAACACCTCGAACAAAGGGGGAATGTTCAATTTTATTTTTTATTTCATCGACTCTTATAATCTCCTGGATTTCAAGCATACTCAACGAATATTCTTGACTGCCAACCATAAAGGTTATATCCTGCTTGATTTCGAGAAATTGTTTTGTAGTTTCAAGAGAATCATTATCTACCATCGGCAAATTGCAATTCTTAAATATCAACTCCAAATCCAATACCTGTAGGAGCTTTTCTCCTTGCTCAATCAATATAATTCCCTGATTAGCATTATTTTCATCTTCTTCAGTGCTCTCGAACTTGGTCAACTCAGCTTTATCGAGTCTAACTACTTGAGATATATTATCGAAATGTAACCCAAAATATCTGTTCCTAAAACTGACAATCGCAATACATTTTGAAGCGGCAGACACTTCTTCATCAAGACCAAGTCTTTTTCTCATATTCAAAATGGGAACAATATTCCCTCTTACATTAATGACTCCTTCAAAGAGCTCCAAGCTTGTAGGAATCTTTACAATTTCACCGGAGAAAAAGATGGCTTCTCGGACAAATTTGGTATCTATTCCAAATTCCATCCCAGCCAAAATGAAAGTTGACACAACAACTTCAGTATTAATTCCAGCCATTAATTTCATTGCAATTTTTATTCCAGTATATTATTATATTACCTAATGAAAACTATCTATCTTCAGACTTCTTAAGTATACAAGTTGCTATAACATGTGCAAAACTAGCATAGCAAAAACTGATTAAGAGGTCGAAAAATTGCTTAAATATTCAAAGTTAAGCGCTTATAAAATTAAAAAAATTATAGATTGTTTTGTCGCCGACTTAACTTCATCTGAAGCGTCCAAAGTTTTAAAACTAAACAGACATACAACAGATAAATACTATAAGATCTTCAGAGATATAATTTTAAACGAAACTTATTCACTGGCAAAAGACAATCCCGATTTTAGAAAATGCGAAAACTGCTCTGGCCCAGTAAAATCGGAATACTTTCATGATGTATACTACAAACTATATCTGATAAAAGATAAACATATCTTTCCCGTAAGGATGTCTCAACGGCCTTTTTGCAACACAAACCCATTTGAGGATTTAAGGTTTGTTGACGCCATAAGATACGGGTATAAAAGACTTGCTAAATTTCACGGGTTCAAAGCCGACAGTCACCATATGCAAATCGTTGAAAGCGCCTTTCGGCATTCAAGAACAAAAGAAGAACTTTATG
The DNA here is from genome assembly GCA_023435965.1 of Cyanobacteria bacterium OH_CDB_58. Lineage (GTDB taxonomy): Bacteria > Cyanobacteriota > Vampirovibrionia > Gastranaerophilales > Gastranaerophilaceae > JAEZOG01. Next base: position 5,417 of record JAEZLC010000007.1, read on the forward strand.
AAATTGTCTGGAAAAATTTGACAAAAAATATAAATAATAATAAGCTTCTCATGGAAAATTATGATTGTGAAAATTATAACTAGCATGCAAGAAACATTCTTCACCAAAAGGCTTATATGCAGAAAGCCGACAAAAAACGACATTAAAACCCTCTCTTTTTGGAATAGCTTTCAAGAAGCGAATGGGGAGTACTTGGCAGTAGAAAAAACTTCTCTAGAAGAAAATTTATCTAAATTTGACAACAACAGCTTCTGGAATGACAACTCTAAAACCTACATTATAGAGCTTAAAGAAAACAAGATACCTATAGGGTTAATCAAGTTTTGGGCGAAAACAGATGAAAACAAAACCGCAATGATAACGGTAAAAATCGCAATTCCTCAATACAGAAGAAAAGGACTCGGAACAGAGGTTCAAAAGGGATTAACAAGGGAATTATTCAAAAAGTACGGCTATAATGCTATTGAAATGTTTACTGATATAAACAATGAAGCTCAACAAAAATGTCTGACAAGACTTGACTATGACTATATAAAAACAGAAGAATACACTGATGCCGGCGAAACCAGACAAGGGCATTTGTATAGACTGAGC
>JAEZLC010000012.1 GCA_023435965.1 Cyanobacteria bacterium OH_CDB_58
GCATAGGCTTTACACCTATTTTAGAGTATTCATCTTTTAGGTTTTTATATGTTTCTTCGGTTACCGGTTCACATGTGTCTATTTGAAATCCACTTGGAGAATAACTTGTATTTTTTATCGTTTTGAAAAAAAATATTCTGTAGTCAGCAAATGCTTTATCTTTAAGTTTTTGGTTCTTTGTCTTTTTTAAGAAGTCTAATAGTTTAACTTGACTTGCTTTTATGGTTTCAATTTTGTCTGTGGGTAATTTTATTATGCTAACTTTATAATTTTTGTATTCTTTATATTCTTCTGTAATATTTTTTTTAAAATAGGTTATCGCCAGAAAAAGTATAACTAAGAAAGCTACACATAAAGTAACCTTTGTTAATAATTTCATAAAAAATCCTGAATTAATCTACCTGAAAATTATATTCAACAATATTCAAATTTTCATCCCAAATAAGGTTATAATTATTCTTTAATTGGTGGTATTTTTCTTGGTTTGAAGAGCACATTTGTATAGACTTTTCAAAAGAAATAATGTTTTTTCTAACCAGATTTTTAACGATATCATTCAACAGCGAAGAGCTACCAGCTATAGTTCCTTGATTATTTGTTGCCTTATTATCTTTTAAGTATATTTTTTCATTGCAGAAAACCATTTCATTTAAATCACTGTGAGCAATGGGCAAAGCATCACTTATCAAAAGAACTTTATCTATCTCTTTTGTTTTAAAAATCAGCTTTAAAACTTCATCATTAATGTGGATGCTGTCTGCAATTACTTCTGTATAAACATCGTCATTTGTCAGTGCTACTGTGGCGGTGGATGATTTTTTGTGGTCGATTGTTCCCATTGCATTAAACAAGTGCGTTACTTGATTGACAGAGGATAAATCTGTTGTTAATGTGTGACCAGCGGATACTTTTATCCCTTTTGAGCTTAAATATCGGCATAATTCATTGTTCTCATCCAGCTCAGGAGCAATTGTGACTATTTTAATTATTTCATCTTCTAATAATTTGTAGTCTTCTACACTTGGCTTTAAAATTGAGTTTTTATCATGAATCCCCTTTTTTTCAGGATTTAAGAATGGCCCTTCAAGGTGTATCCCTACTATCTGTGCAGAATTTTTTGGCTGTTTTTCTTTTGCAATTTTAATAGAAGAAATCTGTTTTTTTAAGTTTGTTATAGAATCTGTTGCTAAGGTAGGAAAAAACATAGTTGTTCCATGTTCGGGAAGTTTTTTTGCTACAGCTATAATTTCATCTGGGCTGCAGTTAGAAAAATCTACGCCAAAGGCTCCATGTATATGTTGGTCGATTAAACCGCCTGTTATTTTGAAGTCATTCATTTTTACCTCAAAGAGTCTATTGCTTCTTTAACGTTTTGGCTTTTGTAGATGTAGTTTCCTGCAACTAGGGCATTAGCACCATATTTTTTGCAAGTCATTGCTGTTTGGTCGTTAATCCCACCGTCTACTTCGATGTAGAGATCAGATTTGGAATTTTCTTTGATATATTTTATTTTCTCGGCACAGTCTTCCATAAATGATTGCCCTCCAAACCCCGGTTCAACCGTCATTATTAATACCAGGTCTAGTAAAGGAAGTAATTCCATTATTTTTTCAGGGGGTGTTTTGGGCTTTATAGAGAGACCGACCTTAATTCCGAGTTTTTTGATTTGGTTTATAACTTCTTCAGCATTTTCTTCTATCGCTTCGTAATGGACGGTTATAATGTCAGAGCCAGCTGCCGCGAAGTCATCTATGTATTTTTCAGGATTTTCTATCATCAAATGCACATCTAATGGAATATTAGTGACTTTTTTTAAATCTTTTACAACAGGAGCTCCTATTGTTATATTAGGTACAAAATGCCCATCCATAACATCAACATGAATCCAGTCAGCACCAGCCTCTTCAAGCATTTTAATATCAGCTTCTAAATTTGCAAAATTACCTGATAAAATTGATGGAGCAACTATCATATTTGGCACTTTCCTTCTACAATTAGGCCGAGATTAATGCTTGCGTCCATTGCTGCTTCTTTTTCTGCTTCTTTTTTGGACTTGCCTTTGCCGCTTCCTAAAATTTCCCCATTGTATTTAACAGCAATTTCATAAACTTTGTTATGATCTTTGCCTTCTTCTTTTACAATTATATATTCGGGCAAATCTTTGTTCTTTGATTGTGTGTATTCCTGAAGTAATGCTTTTACATTGTACACACACATATTTGAGTCTATTTCATCTACATAATCTTCGTACAGATCTTCTAAAAACGTATAAATCTGCTTAAGGTGTCCATCTTCATACAGTGCACCCAGTAAGGCTTCAAATGCACAGGCAAGTATTGAAGGACGCTTTCGCCCCCCTGATTTTTCTTCGTGTGGGCCTAGGTTAAGGTATTTTGATAGATTTATTTGTTCTGCCAGCTTTGCTAAAAACTCATCACTTACAATGATACCTCTAATTTTGGTAAGCTGACCTTCGGCATAATCTCTGTATTTGAAGAACAAATATTTGCTCACTGCTAGTTTTAATACGGCATCACCTAAAAACTCAAGCCTTTCATAATGTTCGTGTGTTGAGTTGTGATTTTCGAAAATATAAGATGTATGTGTTAGAGCTTTATCTATTAATTCATAATTGGTTGAATTAAAATTTATTGATTTTAAAAAAGTTTTCAGCTCTTTAATTCTAGATTCCGATAACATGTAACGCCTTTTTCAAGCACTTAATAATGTCATAAACAGTTAGATCTGATACTACAAAATATTTTAAATAATAGTAAGCAACAGGTGCACTGAACAGGTAACTGTCGGCTCTGTCTAAAAAGCCCCCGTGACCCGGCAGTGAGTCGCCTGAATCTTTGACTCCAGCATCTCTTTTTATAAGGGATTCTGATAAGTCTCCCAGCTGAGCAAACGCAGTTATTAAAGCACCGACAACCATTGAATGATACCATTGCATTTTTATTAAGAAGCCGATTGCTATTGAGACAATAATCGCACAAATTGCACCGGCAATAGCACCTTCAACTGTTTTTTTGGGGCTTATAACTTCAGCAAGTTTTGTTTTTCCGTATTTAGATCCAAAATAATATGCTCCGATATCTGTTGCCAAGATAACGAAAAATATTAGGATTAGATAATTCATTCCATCATTGAAATGCCATTTGAAGAAACCTATGTCGTCAGACCCTAATTGTCTTATTAATATTATGTAGCAAGGTAGCCAAGCGAAACTAAATCCCAAAATAGTTGTTGCCACGTTTGCAATATAAGGTTGTCTTCCTTTAAATAAAACAGCCAAAAATGATGCGATAATACCTCCTGCAAGAACCAGAGGCATCATTTCGAAACACCCGAAACTTGTTAATACAGTCAAGAGTACTCCGAGTGTAATTATTACCTTGAAGAAAGGAAGAAATCCTTTTTTTCTTAGAATGTCACAATATTCTTTTGAGCCGAGGTAGACAAACGTCAAAATTAGAAATAACAAAGGCAAACCGCCCCTAATAACACAAAAAAGTGCTATTAGAGAAACAGTAACGCCTGTAATTATTCGTAATTTATTTTTCTTTAAAGAGTCAGCAATTCCCACTAGACAGTTAATACCTCTTCTTCTTTTTCAGAAGTCACATCATCGATTATTTTAGTGTACTTGTCTGTTAATTTTTGGATTTCGTTTTGGTTGTCTTTTATAACGTCTTCTGAAAGATTTTCTGCTTTTTCTGCCTTTTTAAGATCATCAGCCATATCTCTTCTGATGTTGCGGATAGCAACTTTAGCTTCTTCACCCATTTTTTTAACATCTTTGGAAATTTCTTTCCTTCTGTCTGCTGTTAATGGAGGAAATGATAGTCTTAAAACGCTTCCGTCACTGTTAGGAGTGATCCCTAATTCAGCTTTTATCAATGCTTTTTCTATATCTTTTATAATTGATTTATCAAATGGTGAAATTACAAGAGTCGTACCGTCTTGCACACTGACTTGAGAAAGTTGTCTCAACGGAGTAGGTGCACCGTAGTAATCAACTACAACCTTATCAAGGATAAGAGGGTTAGCTCTGCCTGTTCTTACGCCAGCAAATTCTCTTTTAAGCTGAGCGATAGCTTTTTCCATTTTTTCTTCACCGAATAAAAATATCTCTTCTAATGACATGTTATCCTCCTACATATGTTCCTATTTTTTCGTGATTAAGAATTTTCATAATACTACCTTGTGCCGCAAAGTCAAAAACGATAATTGGGATAGAATTCTGCTTGCATAGTGCACAAGATGCTGTATCCATAACTTTTAAGCCTTTAATTATGATGTCGTCATAGCTTATGTTTTCGTATTTTTTTGCACTTGGATTTACTCTAGGATCGTCAGAATAAACTCCATCTACGCCATTTTTTGCCATAAGCATCACTTCTGCATCGATTTCAGAAGCTCTAAGAGCCGCTGCAGTATCAGTAGTAAAGAATGGATTACCTGTTCCTGCTGCAAAAATAACAACTCTGCCTTTTTCAAGGTGTCTTATTGCTTTAAATCTAATGTAAGGTTCTGCAATTTTGTTTATGTCTAATGCGGATTGCACTCTGCAAGATACATCAAGCTTTCTTAAAGCACTTTGAAGGGCAATTGCGTTCATAACAGTGGCAAGCATACCTACGTAATCTCCGGATGCTTGATCCATACCGTATTTTGCACTGTTTTTAACGCCTCTAAAGATATTTCCGCCACCAACAACAATAGCTATCTGAGCACCTGATTGATGTGCGATTTGAATTTCTTTTGCGATCATTTCTAGTGGTTTTTGGACTATTCCAAACTCTTGATCGCCCATAAGTGCTTCACCGCTTATTTTTAAGAGGATTCGCTTGTATTTTAAACTATTACCCATTATTCTTTCCTATAAAACTCCTAAACTTATTATACTAAAAATTTGATTAATTCATATAGGAATTATAATTTTTTTATTAATTTAGCTACGTTTTGAGAAAATCTTTTTACGGTTTCAATGCCTTCTTTATCCTCTAGGGCTTCTCCTGGATTCAATCCAAAAACTATATTCCAGTAGTTTGATCCAGGAACAACCATTTCATTTATGAAGTAAAACATTAAAAGTTCTGTATAGGTTGTTGTTAAGCCACCTCTTCTTCCAACAGCAATAGGACCTCCGA
>JAEZLC010000096.1 GCA_023435965.1 Cyanobacteria bacterium OH_CDB_58
CGAGAAATCATTAGCTGGAAAAGCTTATATGAATGTAGCAAAAAGAATTCATGGTGAAGAAATTCCTTTCTTAGATATAGACGAACCAAAAGGCTTGATTGCAAAAATCAAAAAGTTTTTTGCGGGAAGAAAGGGGTAATTGGTTATGAAAGAACTTTTGGCTGAATTATATAATAAAGTGGTGTGTTTCTTCCAAACAGAAAAGGGAGATAATTCGAAAGAAGTTGCACAAAACAGGCTTAAGCTAGTTTTGATGCATGACAGAACAAAGTTAGATCCTTTGACTCTTGAGAAAATGAGACACGAAATTATTGATGTAATATCAAGATATGTAGTTATTGATAAAGAACTTTTAGAGCTCAACCTTGCCGGGGAAGGCAACTCTATCGCATTGATGTTAAATATTCCGGTAGTAAGAGCTAAAACAGAAGAAGAACTTGAGCTAGAGGCACAAGAAGCAGCTGAAGAGGACTCTAAAGAGGAAGAAGAAACGATCAAAGAAGATTACGATGATGAGCTAGATGCGGCTTTAGATTCTGAAGATAAAGACTACGAATTGCCTGAAGAAGCAACAGAGGTGTTAGATCAACCGGAAGAAGTTTCTGAAGAAGATGCGGAAGAAAATAAAGAAACTGAACTGGAAGAAAAATTAGAACCTGCTGAAGAGATTTCAGAAGAAAAAGGACAAGAAGATAAGCCAAAAAAAGATAAAAAATAACATTCTGTAACATCTGAAAGGCTATAAGTAAAGCTAACTTAAAGCATTTTAACTTTTAATTATAGTTAAAATGCTTTTTAGTAGGTTGATTAATAAAATTTAGCATGCATAATAAATATATAAGTTGAACAGAGTGGATTGATTAATATTAAAAATTCAGACTGTGAGACAGATGAAAACAGAATAATTAACGCGGAGTGGAGCAGTCTGGTAGCTCGTCGGGCTCATAACCCGAAGGTCGTTGGTTCAAATCCAGCCTCCGCAACCATTTTAAAAAGTTAAACTATAAAAGAGTTTCAGGTATATTCTGAGACTCTTTTATTTTTGTCTAAAATCGCCAATTGTCACCAAATTGTCACTAAAATCATAAATGTTGCCTTAATTACTTCTACTTGATATCATTTTAATACAATTGGGAGAAATAAAGTTTTGGAAACTTCAACAGACAAAGATTTGAAAATGGATAGAACCAAAGAATATAAAGTTTTTATTTCATATTCTTGGACTAATTCAGAACATAAAAAATGGGTCCATAATCTTGCAGAAAGACTAATGCAAGATGGAATTAATGTTAAATATGATGGGTGGGATTTAAAACCTGGCCATGATAAATATAAATTTATGGAAAGTATGATTAAAGATGACACTATTGATAAGGTTTTAATCATATGCGATAGTGGATATAAAGAAAAAGCTGATGCTAGAGAAGGTGGAGTTGGAACAGAAACTCTGATACTAACACCAGAATTATATGCTGACGCAGATCAAACAAAATTTATTCCTGTAATAGTTGAACAAGGAGATGCTTTTGATTCGTATATGCCTATATTTATAAAATCCCGAATTGGTATAGATATGAGTTCAGCAGAAGTATATGAACAAAATTACGAACAACTATTAAGAGATATCGTTGATCAGCCGAGGGATAGAAGACCTCGAATAGGTTCTTTACCATCTTATTTATTTCAAGATAAAAAAACAACAAATAAAACAGAAACTATTATTAACAGTTTAAAAAGCTGTATAATCCAAAATCCAACACAAGCTAACTTTTTTATTTCTGATTTTATTGAAGAATTTAAAATTATATTGAATGAATTTTCAATTGCATATGAGGATATGAAAGAACCTTATGACGAGATAATTATTGATAACATACATGATATGATGCCACTGAGAAATGATTATATAAATTTTCTTTCCTTGGTTCTTAAGTCTAAAATTGATTTTGATATTGATTGTATTGTCAATTTATTTGAAAAGTTATACCCTTACACACAAATGAATGGAAATGGTACGTCTATTGAGTATCAGTTCGATCATTATAAGTTTTTTATAACCGAATTATTCCTATATACAGTTATCATATTGTTAGAAAATAAAAGATATGAAGATTTAAATATTCTAATTGGTTCTAAATATTTTTCTCAACGTAGGTTTATGGTTGAAGACAAACCTCATAATTTTGTTGAATTTAGATTTTATATAAAAGTTTTAGAAGAATATAGAAAAAGAAGAATTCAATCACGACTTTATAGTTTGACAGCAGATTTGCTAGTTCAAAGAAGTAAGTTTGATGGTAAAAATTATGAACAAAAATTATTAGATGCAGATTTATTACTTTTTTACTTATCATCATTGAAATTTGATGAAAGGCAAAATAATTGGTATCCATCTACATATGTTTATGGGGAGGAACGTGCCAAAGTTGAATTTTTGCAAAGACTTATTTCAAAAAGACATTTTGAACAAACTAAAGTTTTATTTAGTGTAAGTTCCAAAGAAGAATTAAAGCAGCTCATTTGTAGTAAATTCGATGATTATAAGCCAATTGCACATACAGGGTCTTTTCATAGTCTTCGTTCTTTGAAATGGCATATTAATCCTGATGAAATATGCACATTTGTATAATAAAAATATATTAATATTACAAAAAAGTTTCATAGAATTTATCTGAATAACCTCTCGTTTAATGTTTTAATTACTTATAAATATAAAAAAGAGCCCAAAAGGGCTCTAGATAAAACAAATGAAATCTTATATTAGTTCGTTTATTAAAAGTTTGCTTTTTTCATATACTTCAGGCATTAAGTGAGCATATGTATTCATTGTGATTTCAAAAGATGAATGCCCCATCTGCCTTTGGATATATTTTACATTCATATCTTTTTCAAGAAGTAAGCTTGCATATGTATGCCTTAAATCATGAAATCTTACTTTGCTGATTTCAGTATCTTCAAATAGTTTATTGAATCTTCTTTTAATCATGTTGTCAGGATCCATAAAATCACCAGTTTCACTTGGAAAAACAAGTTCTTTTTCATTGTCAGGACAAAACTTCTTCCATTCATTTAGTTGTTGCATAACAAAGGTAGGCATATATATGGTTCTTTTTGAAAAGCCAGTTTTAGGCTCTGCTAATTTACCTTTATAAAGAGTTTTATTTACTTTTATTTGATTTTGTTTGAAATCAACACAATCCCAAGTTAAACCTAAAACCTCACCTCTTCTCATACCACTGTAAATAGCTGTAAGAAGTAATGGATAAAAGTCTGGATAGCTTTTCTTAGATTCATCTAATAATATCTTTATTTGTTCTTTTGTTAGAAATTTCATTTCTTCTTTTGAAACCTTTAACCGCTTTATTCTTTGAACAGGATTAACGACCATATAGCCGCTATTAATTGCCCAATTGAACACAGTACCCATCGTTGTTAATAGGTGGTTTACGGACTTTGGAGATAAGCCTTCCTTAGTTTTGGTCTTAATAAAGTCTTGAATAACTAATTGTTCAACATCAATAAATTTTATATCTCTAAAGAATGGTTTTATGTGTTTTTCAAAATGATTTTTATAACCTTTAGCTGTTGATGGTTTTAAATTTACATCAGCATAAAGCTCTTGAAACTTATCTATAATCTCTCTGAATTTTATTGTTTTACTAAGGTTAAAATCTTTTGCTAAATTATACTTATTCCTAGCTTCAGCTTCTGCCCTTTCAGCTTTGGGCTTAGTCCTAAAGCCCGATTTCTGATGCCGTTTTTTAAAAATATCATAGAAGTCATAATACCAGCTAGATAAAACTCTTTCACCTTGTTTATTCTTGTAAAATCTTCGCTTAACAGTCATTTGAATCATTTCCTTTCTTTATTAAAGAAAGTATTTGCTCTTCTGACATTTTTATTCTTCTACCAATCTTAAAGCACTGGAGATTTCCTTGCCATTTCATGTTATATAAAGTTCCTATTGGTATATCTAACATCAAGGCAACCTCTGCTAAACCGTATAATTTTGGTAATTTTTCTTTTGTGTTCATTTTTTCTTCCTTATTTTTAAATAAAAATTGATTATTACATTATTACAAAATGATTAATAAGCCCCAAAGATAATGTATGATTACCTTCAGGGCGTAATATCTTGATATTACAAATGGTTATTTGTTCTTAAATTTTCCGCTGACATAGCGTATAAACCACCAAGAGATTCTAATTCTGGCATATCCGTTATGTCTAGATATATCGATTCCTTTGGTTTATTTGAGTCGTCAAATCTCGCAGATTGAGCCTTTACAAACCTTTTATCTTCTTTTAGGTAAGAGTTAAAAGAAATGGGATCGATTTTTCTATTATCGTCAAATTTAAAATATTGATTATGGGCAGTTAATAAAGTATCTTTGTGAAAAGCTATTAGTGTTGTTCCATTTTTTGTCTTATTTGCGCCGATGATCTTGTAATGTGTACCCTGAACAATCGCTTTATTGTTTTTAAGTACTATTATGTCATTTAATAGCCTGTCTACTGGTGTTGGGATTGCTTTGTATTTTTCTGCAATACTTTTCGCATAATCAATAACACCTGCATTCAAAGATTCTATTTCGATGCCTGAAATTTTTTCAAGCAATTTAACTCCAGTGTAAGCATAAGCAATGTTACTGATTATTCTTGATTCAACTTTTTCAATATTTTCCTCAATAAACTTACATAGTTGACGGTGAAGATTTAATACTTCTTCTTCTGTAAATTTTAAGAATTCAGGTAAAATGAGTGATAATTCTTCCCTATTTTTTACATGTTTATTAAGATAATTAAATTGTTCCAAATCTAAATAAGTTTTAGTTAGTGAAAATACATTTGTTCTATTTTGCAGTTCAGGCAACTCAGGTAGTGCATAGTTCGTCGAAAAGATAAGTTGGCTACAAATTGGTTTTGAGTCAATATTTTTTCCGTAATTTCTCAATTTAGTTCGAGTTAAACCATGAAAGGCACTTTTTATTAATGAATTGAAATTTGGAGAAGTTAAAACAGAATCTTGAATATCATCAGAACAAACATTCATCCCATTGAACGAAGATGCCATAAATTCGTGGCTTTTCGGTGTAGAATTGCCTGCAGTTAAAAAGCTTGATTTTAATCCAAAGATAGCTAATCCATTTTGAACAAGAGTGCTTTTACCTGTTCCTGATAAGCCACTTATTAGTAATGTTGGGGCTCCTATGTTCTTACTAAATAGTTCATAATAAATTCCCATACACATATGACCAGTAATCAAAAGAGCTTGAGTTGAATAATCTCCCCAGCAATCGTTCATGTTTTTTATAAATTCTGCTGCTATCTCTTTTCCTGATTTTTTACTAGTATATAGGGTTGGTAATGGGAAAGTTAATTCATCGTCAACTTTTATAAGGGTTTTATCATTTGAAGTATTTATATAGGAATTTTTATCCGCCCAGTGTATGTTTCCTCTGTCTACTAATGCATTTTTGTATATGAATATTTGAGGAGTTATTATTCCTGAGTTTGAATACAAGTAAATTGTTTTGTCGATTTTGGGCAATACAAAAATCCTAATAAATTCTTTAAACTCGTCCTCTTTTAAGTTGGTAATAAAGCTATTTTCTTGGCTGCTTAGAACTCTTTGAAATTCTTTATAATCATTCTTTGCATTATCTTTTATTTCAATATCTTTTACTAAACAGCTTGTGTCACTTAATAGATCTACTGCATAATAAGTTAAATTTCTAATTCCGCTTTTATTGTTAAAAATTTTTACAACTTTCCTTGCATTCAGAACAACAAAGTTGGTGACCATTCGTATATTGATTAAGTCATTATCGTTCTCCTTTTTAGTTTTAACGAATTGAATCGAATATACTTTGTTCCAAAGTTCCATCAGAAATTTGTTTTGTTTAGGTTTTAAGAACTCATCATCTAAGTAGAGCGTATGTGAGGATAAAAAATTTTGTGATAATAAAATTTGTTTATTTTGATGCATTAGATCATCTATTGTTTTTAACCCATGTTCTAAGGGTGTTTTGACAATTATTTTATCCGTTGTTTTGTAGTTGTTTTCCATATTAAATTTCCTTTCTGTTTTGATTGCAACTAATGCAAACATCTGGGCAAAGCGATGAAATATAGTTACAGGATGTGGGATAACCAAATTTTTGTGCGTTATCAATTTTTTTTTGAGTTTCTTCAAAAGAATAGTTGGGATAAGGAGCTGAAAGTTCATGTATTAGCTCTTCACAAGATTCCATCGGTGTTAACGAACAAATCATAGCGTGCCATTCTGGTTCTGAAAGGGTTTCAGCATTATCACGACAATGTTTTAAAAAATTACAATTTTTAAAAAGAGCATCAATATTTACGTTCTTAAATTTTTTCGGTTTTCTGAGTTTTGATGACGAAATTTTTGATAAATTATTTTTGTTTAAATACGCTATCCATTTTTCGGGTAATTTCGAAATTATAAAGTCTCCATTATCTTCAATTCCTTCGATAAATCTGTAAAACTTGTTGTCGATTGAACTTGGCCAGCAAAGAATATAGCCGTTGTGTTTGATATCAACATCTTTACCTATTTTTATAATAGGATTAATTATTCCTTCATCGCTAAAGATGAAGTGTCTTCCACCTCTTGGGGTTTCTTGTGTAAGTGTTAAAGGGAGTGGACCTAATTCTTTTTCTAGTTCTTTTATTGTTTGTATTCCATTAAAGTTTCTTTCCGCATCAACGTCAGCATCAATAACTATTAATTTGGATAAAGCACAGGCAAGTCCAATGTTGAGGCCTTGTTTGATGAAATCCGATATATCCTGCCCTGATAAAGCATCTTTAAAACCATTATAGGTTGCTGGATATTTACTATTTTTTAGACAGGGATGTAATTTAAATTGTTTTAGATTTTGCCTTACGCAATAACTTATTGCCATTGTTTGTCTCCTTTTCTTTTAAGTATTTGTTTTTGTTTTACAAGCCACGCATTGCCATTATGACAACACTTTAGCCTAGTACTATCTTGAAGAGACGAACTTATTTCTTGAATACTAGTTTAATTTTTAGTATAATTTTTTTGTAATATTTTTTGAGAGTTCGTCTCTCATTTTTTTTTAATAATTTTTTTAGGATGTGTCCATGCTTTGTCTCCTTTCATTTGTATTTTTATCATAATCAATAAAAATGTTGTTGTAAACTTAGTGCAACAAGGGACATGGCTGTTTTTGTAAAAAAGTACCGTCCCTATTCTTTATATATCATTTTTTGAAAACTTTTTTCATTTGTTTATAAAAAAATGGGTACGATAGTCTGGTAGTAAAGAATAATAAAACTTAATTTGGCAAAAAAATAGAGTAAATTTCTTTAAAATACAGCTTTACAAAAGTTAACCATGCCAATTTGGCATGGGTGATTAAGGATTGAGATCCATGTTTTTTTGTTTTTATCTAGGATTCAATAACATTTAAAAATATAGTAAAGGCTGATTCGTCGTTTTAGACTGCATATAATTGTAGATACAATACTATTGGTTAGTTGTTTTCTTGTTATTATTGATTTCTGGTTGATTCAGAGGTAATATTTTTTGTTGGATTAATATATTTAATAAAACCATATATAAAAACCTCTGAGTTTATCAGAGGTTTACTAGAATTATTTTAAAGTTATATAAATAAATTTTTAGTTTTTAAAATAATCTTTTCCACAGGAAGTCTTTTTTGTCATTGTACATTCATACAAATAATCACTATAGCTACATATGTTATTATTATTTGCTCTTAAGCATCGTTGAACATTTACGGCAGCCTGACCAGTGCATGTGTATTTTTTTGTCCATTGATCAACTATAAGTTCGTTGTTGTCGTTTCTAAACCAATACAGGTAATAATCATATTCGTTTTGCAAATGTGATGGAAGTGTTTTTTTATTGCAGTAACTAGGAGATTTCTTCGCGTAACTTGCTCTTAGCCTGTCATTTTCTAGACCTTGTTGCTCCTCTTTTAGCCTTTGTGCATTAACTTTATTCTGTATTTCTTTATCCCAATCGTCATATTGTCCATTTTGTTGCTGAGGTTGGTTTGTGCCTGTTATTGTATTTACAATTTCTAATCCTGAGTTTATGGCGTTAAATACGTCAAAAGCTAGCGTCGTTTGTATTGATAGCAACATAGCGATAAGAGTGAGTAGTGTTTTTTTCATACATTGGTCCTTTCTTTAGGTTTAATGGCATTATTTTGTCAATTTTAATTGTTGATATAAATTTTATTCCTATTATAGTTTTCCGATTGTTTTGTGAACTGATTCTTCAATATTTTATCTGCGTTTTATAATCTTGTACCCTTTTGGAACATTACTTTTTAAGCATAGTGCCCATATTAAAATTAGGGGCCAAAAAGCTGGAATAAGATTAAGTAAACAAATTGGTGTAATGTGATGATGGTCTTTATCATAAGCAATATTTGCTGGTAAAAAATAAAGATAAATAACAAATCCAGTCGCAATAAATGCTAGTAAACCCCACCAAAAAGTATATTGGTTTCCAACATAAATTGCAGTTATGATAGATAAAATAAAAGCAATATTATTTAAGATATTGAATATCAAGCTTTCATTTTTCCTCTCATGTTCATCTGTGTCTTTTATTTTTTCAGGTATTTCTGTTTCAGTTTTTTGCTTTATCTTCTCGAATTTTATTTCTGCACCTGCATCTTCAAGGATTTTTTTGATATTTAAGGCTTCTGACGTCTTAAGTCTGTCTATTATGATGCTTGGAGCTGAATCAACTATATTTTTTGATTCTTTAAAACCTAAGCCAGTGAGCTCTTTTATTTTCTTTAATACTGATATTTTGTCAGTACCAGCAGATGTTAAAATGACTGAAATTTCATCGGATAACCATTCGCTACAATGTAAGCACTGAGTTGCTTCTGCTTGAATTTCTTTTTCGCAGAACTTGCACTTAGCCGTATTTGACATATTTTATCCTCCTATTAGGTAAATTATAT
>JAEZLC010000117.1 GCA_023435965.1 Cyanobacteria bacterium OH_CDB_58
TAATGATTGAAAAAGCAATGATTATGTCTGCAGGGGTCGGTTCTCGTCTGGATCCTCTCACTCGTTGTATTCCTAAACCGTTAGTGCCTATTGCTGGAATTCCCACGATGGATATTTTATTAAATCATTTAAAAAGGCATGGGATTACTAAAGTAATTGCAAACACTCATTACCTAGGAGAACAAATTCAAAAAAGATACTCTGAAAATTCTCCAGTAGACATAGACTTTTCTTATATCCATGAAGAAACCCTCTCCGGGACGGCAGGCGGAGTGAAAAAATGTCAATTTTTCTTTACCCCTGAGGAACAGTTTATTGTAATGTCAGCTGATGGTTTAACAGACTTAGACATAACGAAAGCAATAGAATCACACCAAAAATCAGGATGCATTGCAACAATTGTCGCAAAAATAGTGGATAAAAAGGAAGTTGATAAGTTCGGAGTAATTGTAGCTGATGACAATAATCTAGTTACAGAATTTCAAGAAAAACCTGACATTCAAGAAGCGAAAAGCAATTTGGTAAACACAGGCATCTACATTTTTAATTACGAAATATTCAATTTTATACCAGAAAACACAACTTATGATTTTGCAAAAAATGTATTTCCAAAACTTTTAAACAAAAATATTCCAATAAACATATACAAAACAGAAGACTACTGGAGCGATATCGGGTCAATTTCTCAGTACATAGAGTCTACAAAGGATATTTTAAACAAAAAAATCAACATTCCTGATTTGAAAATAATATCGTGTAAAGATGGAAAAACAATAAAAAATAATGGTGCACAAATAGACGATACGGCTTGCCTTATCGGCAACTGCATAGTAGATACAAACTGCAAAATTAACAAAAATTGTATAATAAAAGATTCAATAATATGGGATAATGTTGAAGTAGAAGACAATGTCTGTATAGACAACTGCATAATAGCTTCAGGTGCTAAAATAAAAACTTCGATAAAAGATAAAGTAATTGAAGCAAACGCAATAATAACAGATAAACAATAAAATCAGAGGAAGAAGCAATGATAATTATTATGGAGCCGAAGGCAACGGAAGAGCAAATTCAGGTGGTAGTGAGAAATCTAAACAATAAAGATTTTAAAACAATACTTAACCGTGGTGATGTTATGACCGTAATAGCTGCTATAGGCGATAAGCGACTTATCGATCCTGGCTCAATAGCTTCATTTGAAGGAGTTAGAAGCGTAAAGCTGATTCAAGAACCATATAAGTTGGCTTCAAGAGAAGTAAAAACCGAAGACACCGTCATAGAATTCAGCAACGGTGTCAAAATAGGAGGACTAGAAAAGCCCGTTATGATGGTTGGTCCCTGCTGTGTTGAAGAAGACATAAATGGCCTTCTAAAAGTAGCTGAAGCTGCAAAAGAAATGGGCTGCCAATTCTTAAGAGGCGGTGCATTTAAGCCGAGAACTTCACCTTATGACTTTGAAGGGCTAGAAGAAAAAGCTCTCGAATACCTTGCAATCGCAAGAGAAAAAACAGGTCTTCTAGTTGTTACAGAGGTTATGGATACGCTTGATCTTCCTTTGGTAACTCAATACGCGGACGTTATACAAATCGGTGCTAGAAATATGCAGAACTTCAAGCTTTTAAAAGCAGCCGGTAAATGTAACAAGCCAGTACTCCTAAAAAGAGGCGGTGCCGCAACAATAAGAGAATTTTTACTCGCAGCTGAGCACATCATGGCAAGTGGAAACCAAAAAGTAATCCTATGCGAGAGAGGGATAAAGGGCGTAGACTCGACTTACACAAGGAATACGCTTGATATAACAGCTATCCCTGTGATTAAAAAATTCTCACACCTTCCTGTAATTGTAGATCCAAGCCATGGAACAGGCAGAAGATATCTTATAGAGCCTATGGCAAAAGCAGCACTTGTTGTTGGGGCACACGGAATAATGATAGAAGCGCATCATGACCCTGACAATGCGTCTTCTGATGGAGCTCAAAGCCTATCAATAGAGCAATTTAAAGATGTTGCAAAAAGATTAAATAAATTAATCGGAAGAATAGATTACGACAATAAAGAATTAAGAAGATAAGAGTGGAAAAATTGTATAAATTTGATTTTGAACTGGATGATTTCCAGAAAGAGGCACTATTTCACATAAATAGTGAGAAGAGTATTGTGGTGTGTGCACCGACAGGAGCAGGAAAAACTTGTATTGCGGAGCACGCTATTCATAAATCCTTACAAGGAGACACGAGGATTTTTTACACAACTCCATTAAAAGCTCTGTCTAACCAAAAATTCTATGACTTTTCAAGAAAATACGGCGAAGAAAATGTTGGGCTACTAACCGGAGATACATCAATTAACAGGCATGCCAAAATCGTTGTTATGACAACGGAAGTTTTTAGAAATATGCTATATGGAACAAATTTTGGCTCTATTTCAGAAAATCTTCAATCCGTAAAATACGTAGTACTCGATGAAGTTCACTATATGAACGACGAACAAAGAGGTACCGTTTGGGAGGAAAGTATCATTTATTGTCCTCCAAATATCCAGATTATTGCATTAAGTGCAACTGTTGCTAATTCTGAGCAGCTTTGCGACTGGATAAACACAGTTCATTCTAAGACGGAACTTGTCTATACTGATTTTAGACCAGTACCTCTCAGACACTATTATTATGATTCGTCAAAACCTTTTGATTTGTTGCCTTTACTTACGCCTGATGGTGCCCTAAACAATAAAATCAAACCCGAAAAAAGACAAAAGAATTTTAACAAAAAAAACCTACAGCAATCTTCTACAGTAAAAAATATTGTAATGGCTCTGCATAAAAAACAGATGTTACCTGCAATTTATTTTACTTTTTCTAGAAAAAAATGTGACGACCAGATGGAGAAGTGTGCTGACTTATGCTTAGTGACTCCTGAAGAAGCAAGAGAAATCAGAAGGATAACAGAAGAC
>JAEZLC010000136.1 GCA_023435965.1 Cyanobacteria bacterium OH_CDB_58
AACGGAATAACAAAAGGTCTTAAAGACGAATTAGGAATTGAATATATCGCCCCAACCGTCATATTAACAACGGGAACATCTCTGGAAGCAAAAATCTGGATAGGTTTGCAATCACAAGAATTCGGGCGACTAGGAGAAGCGAGTGCTAAAGGGCTTTCAAAATCCCTGCAAAGTCACGGACTAACTATAGGAAAGCTTAAAACAGGAACTCCTGCAAGAGTTGACGGAAGAACAATAGACTTTTCAAAAACAATAGAACAACCGGGAGATAAAGATCCAAACTTCTTCTCATTCCTTCCGAACAGGCCAATCAGGGAACAATACCCCTGCTATCTGACCAGAACTACAGAAAAAACTCACGAAATAATCAAGAACAACCTCGACAAATCACCGATGTATTCAGGATTAATACAAGGAAGAGGCCCGAGATACTGCCCTTCTATAGAAGATAAAATTATCAGGTTTGCACATAACCCTTCTCACCACATATTTATTGAACCTGAAGGCAAAGAAACATATGAAATGTACATACAAGGATTTTCAACAAGCCTTCCGGCTCTCGTGCAAATCCAAATGCTTCAATCGTTGCCAGGACTTGAAAATGTGCACGTGATAAAACCGGCATATGCTGTTGAATACGATTATGTTCCTGCAATTCAGCTTGAACACACCTTAATGACACAAAAAATTAAAGGCTTATTCTGTGCAGGGCAGATAAACGGCACAAGCGGATACGAAGAGGCTGCGGCACAAGGACTTATAGCCGGTATCAACGCTGTTCAATACGTAAACAACAAGGAAATGCTCACACTATCAAGAAGTTCTTCCTATATAGGAACATTGATTGACGACTTGGTAACCAAAGACATTGATGAACCCTACAGAATGCTGACTTCTCGCTCCGAATACAGGCTAATTCTAAGACAAGATAACGCTGACGAAAGACTGACTGAAATCGGATACAAAATAGGACTTATAAGCTCCCAAAGACACCAAATGTTTCTTGAAAAGCAGCAAATAATTGAGCAAGAAATCGAAAGGCTCAAAGAAGAAAAACTAAGCGTAACAGAAGAAACAAATTCTGCCCTTAGCAAGTACGGTGAAAAAATCGAAAGAGGCATAAAACTTGCTGAAATAATAAAAAGACCGTCAATAACATACGAAGTCTTAAAAGAAGTACATCCAAAGACTAACGAATTAAACCTTTCCAAAGATATTTACGAGCAGGTGGAAGTAAAAATAAAATACGACGGGTATATCAAAAGACAGTTAGATCAGGTTGAAATGTCAGGCAAACTGGATAAAATAAAAATCCCCGAACAAATCAATTACAAAGAAATTAAACATATTTCGACAGAAACAAGAGAAAAACTGGAAAAGATAAGACCCTCAACCTTAGGCCAAGCAGCAAGAATAGGTGGCGTAAAGCCGGCAGACATCTCTGTTTTAATGGTAATTTTAGAATCGTACAGGGAAGACAGAATTAAACAATAAAGCCAATTGAGCTAGATAACTTTGAGCATCTCAAATCCATAATAATTATTTAAAATTTTATTATAATTTGGAGAGATTCTATGAGGAAATTTTTTGGCATTCTGATATTATTGGCGGCAGCTCTTCCGGCTCACGCTGGAGCAATAAACGGAGGGGTTGAAAAGCAGGACTTTAAACCCGGAACCAATCAAGTTATAGACTCTAGCACAGGAGCAGGAATATCTAATGCCCAAATACATCTGCCGACCAAAAACTACTCAACGCAAACAGATGAAGACGGGAAATTCGACTTAGGAACACAAATAAACGCCCCTACAATAATGTCTGTTAATAAAGAAGGATACCGTCCCTACTCTTTAACTATAGACTCTGATTCAACGATTAAACCTTTAAGAATTGGGATAGAAAAAAGCACCCCCCAAGATGTCATCGTAGAAACAAATCTTGTTCACCTAGGAGATGACAGCTTTTCTGCCAATTCAGCAAATGCAGGCGACTTCTCAGGAAAATCTGTGGGTCCTTTTTATTCTAAGAATTTTTTGATAAAAGAAATAAAACCGGGAGAGGATGCTTACTTGATATTAGGCTCTATAATCGGCATAGACACATTAACCGCCAGACAACTTGGTCAATCAAAAGTAGCTAGTGCTTACGCAGCACCTCCAGAGGTATATTGCAATGGCAATAAGTTAGCCGACATTAAAATAAATGGAGACAGCCAAGAAATAAAAATACCAAGGTCAATAATTAAACCCGGAACACACAATGATATAACTATTAAAGCGGGCAAAAATCTTTTTCAGACAGCATACATAGATTACGATGATATAGAATTCACAAATATAAGGATAGAAATAAGATAGTTTCTATAAACAAAAGCTCCCTGAGTATTTTCGTCGGTGTTGTAAATGAATTATTTTTGCGTTAGATTTATTAGGTAAATTAAAACATGAGGAGACGCAAATGAGCGAAAGAAAACTGGTTGGAACTGGCGAAATGTTCAAAAAAGCATTGGAAGGCAAATATGCTATCGGTGCTTACAACGTAAACAACATGGAAATTCTTCAAGCTATAGCTGAAGCTGCTGAAGAAACTAGATCACCAATTATTTTACAAGTATCTGCTGGTGCTAGAAAATATGCTAACCAAACTTACTTAATCAAATTAGTTGAAGCTGCTTTGGCAACAACAACTGTACCTATAGCACTACACTTAGACCACGGT
>JAEZLC010000210.1 GCA_023435965.1 Cyanobacteria bacterium OH_CDB_58
ACCCGATACATGGCGGAAGACCGCTTATATACTCAAATTTTTGCAAAGAAGACATCAACTGGGAAGAATTCTTTAAATACCAAAACGAAATAAGAGAAAAATTCAGAAACGGCGAAATAATAGAAGAATGCAAAAACTGCATCGGATTTGAATGCAAAGAATGGGACAGAGAAAACTACATAGAAGAATTCCTTATAACCCCTTGGCATGAATGCAACTCAAAATGCACTTATTGCGGAGTTCACTGCGACGAGTACTGCAAAAAGAATTCAAAAAAATACAACGTCTACAATCTTGTTAAAAACATGGTTAAAAACAACATCCTAAAAAAAGACGGATTGATGGATTTTGCAGGTGGGGAACCAACCCTAAGCCCTTATTTTGAAAAGACTTTAAATCTATTCATAGACAAAGGATTTGTTAACATCGTTGTGCACACAAATGCAATAAAACACTCAAAAGCAATAGAAAAAGGCATTAAAAAAGGAATAGTAAACATTCTGGTATCAATAGATGCAGGCAGCAAACAGGTACACGAAAAAGTCAAAGGTGTTCCTTCTTATGACAAAGTCTGGAAAAACCTGAAAGCTTACGCAAAAGCACAGCAATCGCCGTTTAGGCAAGTTAAAGCAAAATACATAATTGTCCCCGGAATGAACGACAGTAAGGAAGAAATCGACCTTTGGCTAAAAAAATGCTGTGAGGCGGGGATAAAATATGTTGTCTTGAATCTCGATTTCAACTGGCTTTCTGAAAACATAAACAATCCTGACATAAAACTTTATGAACTTATGAAATACACACAGGAAAAAGCCCAAGACCTCGACATTGTATGCGAATTGTACGGACAAATCTTTCAGCTTAAATCTATAATTGAAAACTCGGTTGAACAAAATCATGCCGGATTCAAGTACAACAAGATTGAAGAAAAATAGCATAAAATATTAAGCATAATAGCAGAAAACAGGTTTTATTTTTTTCTGGACAAATAGGGCCAAATTTACGCTCCCACATGGGGTTACTTGAAAATAATTTATATTTTAATTATAATTCTTTCAACGAAGAAGGAAGGGTTATATTATGACTAGAAATCAGCTGCCTGAAGGCGTAGGCAAGAAGATCGTTGAAGCACTAAAAAGACAGTCTGAAATTGAAATCAATCCAATTGCAGAAGACGAAACTGAAGAAATGTTAACAGCTCCTGAAAGCAACCTTGAAATGTTCGAAAATGTTATTTCAGAAGAAGTTACGCAAAACGTTTTTGCTTCTGAAATGAGTCCTCAAGATGATTTCATAGTCGAAGAACCGATAAAAGAAATCGAAACTCCTCAATTCAGTTTCAACTATGAACCGCAAGAGCCGATTTCCATGGAACCTCAAATAGAATACCAACCGATAAAAGAGGTAAAAATGCAGCCAAACATTGAAAAAACAAAATCATTTGACATCCCCGCAAATGTTGCAGTACTAAGAAGGCTTATATCTCAGCTACCTGCAGGTGTCACAAAACAAACCGGTGCTCAGATTATCAGGCAAACAATAGAAGCACTGGGAATTTCAATGAACAGCGTTCTACAAGAAGCACAACAGGTTCAAGACACCCTGAACGGATCTATAAAAGACTGCATGAGCAAAATTCAAGAATACAAAACAAACATAATGCATCTTGAAAGACACGCTCAAGATTACCAAAGACAAGTTAGCCAAATAAACGACTTGATAAGCTTGTTCATACTAACAGACAAGACAAAATAATCAAACAATACTTTTAATTATTGACCCCATATCCAAACAGTGCAAAGTCGTACTTTACAGGATCGTTGGGGTCAAATTTTTTGAGCTCATCAGTAAGCTCTATAACACTCTGAAAATCATTGCTGCTGCGTTTTAAAAGACCAAATTCGCGAGACAATTTAGCTACATGAGTATCCAAAGGAATAAGCAGCTCCGATTTGTCGACAAACTTCCACAAACCCAAATCAACGGAACCATCCCTTATAAACCACCTCAATAGCATATTAAGACGTTTACAGGCACTATTTTTTTTGGGATTGGGTATAAGATAACAAAAACCGTGAGAATACGGCAATGATGCCCTGGAATAAAAATAATCAGCAACCCCCTGAAGCATACCTTTTATTGTTCCTGTTGTTTTGTAGGAATGGGTAAAAAGTTCTTCAAGCGTTGAACCTTCTTTATACAATATATTTAAAAGACGGCATATTTCAATTATGTCTTCATCTTTTGCAAACCTGTAAATAAAGCCGCTCATTGCACAGTCTTTTTCATCAAAGTTTTTTATAAACTCGTACGGCTTATTGCCCATTCTTGCAAAAAGCTCATCAAGCTTTTTTATAAAAACCTCCCTGCGTCCAAAAGAGAGCAAAGATGCAAAAAAACCCGCTATTTCTTTGTCATTTTTATCCTTGAAACGATAAGGGAATTGTATGGGATCGTTTTTTATAAATTCCTCAGTTTCATACCTTTCAATATATTCGTCCAATTTTTCTTTTATCATTTTCTTAGCCTTTTAAAATAGGAATCAATTATATTATCGCACTCTTGCTGAAGAATTCCCCCTTTTACCTGCAATTGAGAGCTCATAACCTGTCTCATATCAATTTTAGAGCCTAAAGCCCCGTACAACATATCATAAGAGCCAAAATAAACTTTAGAAATTCTAGACTGAATAATAGCTGAAGCACACATAGGACAAGGCTCTAGAGTAACATACATTTCACAACCAATAAGCCTCCAGGTATTAAGTTTCTTTGACGCCTCCTTTATTGCCGTCATTTCTGCGTGCATCGTTGAATCTTGCATTTGTTCTTTTTGATTGCAAGCAGTGGCAATGATTTCATCATCTTTGACTATAACCGCACAGACAGGAACTTCTTCAGCCAAAGACTCCGCGGTCTTTATAGCTAACTCCATATACTCTAAATTCATACTTCCTCATCAAAAATCGGGAAATATACCCTGACATTGAATTCATTCTCTTTTGTAGATTCCAGAGAAATGTACCCGTCCATAGCTTCTACAAGACCTTTCACTATAAACAGACCCAAGCCGGTACCCCTTGTGGTTCTAGTAGTATCGTGCTCCACTCTTGTAAATTTTTCGAACAGCTTGTTTAACACGCTTTTTTCTATATAATCCGCCGCATTAGAAACCGTAATAACCGCTCTATCTTCTTCGACAGAAGCAAAAATCTTTATCGGAGTATTCTCATGTGCGTACTTATTTGCATTTTCAAGCAAATTAATCAAGACCTGCTCTAATCTGTCTCTATCTGCAATCAAATAAGGGAAGTCCTGGGGAATATTGTTCTCGATTACTCTCTTATCAATGTTTTTAATAGAAATCAAAGAGGACTCGACTACGTTCGTCAAATTAATTTTTTCAAGATTGATATTCAGCTTAGCTCCTTCAATATCAGGAATCACCAACAAGTCTTCGACCATTCGATTAAGCCTTTCCGACTGCTGCTTTATAATCATTAAGGATTTATGCCTTGTATCTTCGTCTATTGTTATATCCTGCCTTAACAGCCTTGATGTATAACCTTTTATACTGGTTAAAGGAGTTCTAAACTCATGACTTACCGTATCTATAAGGTTAGAGCGAAACTCATTGAGAATTTTTAACTCTTTATTCTTTTGCTTCAACTGTCTGTAAGAATTGTTTATTTCGTTAACCATTTTGTTAAATTCTTGAGATAAAAACACAATTTCGTGAGGGGTAAAAACGTTCGTAAGAAGTCTTATTTGACGTTTGTAATTACCTTTTGACAAGGCAATCAAACCTTTAAAGAGCTGACGCATGTTGATATACAAGTAATACGTATATATCCCGACTAAAAAGATGATAAATATAGTGGCAATCAATATCGAAACGATTATTTTTGCCCTTGCCGTATTAATGGTTTTGTCCGTTATTTCTTCAGTTGTATTTACAATAACAGTGAGGTTATTCCCTTCCATTTTCAAATAAA
>JAEZLC010000225.1 GCA_023435965.1 Cyanobacteria bacterium OH_CDB_58
CTTACTCCATATGAACATCAGGTAATAGAACTACGAAGTAAAGGAATCACGTATCAGGAAATACATAATATAATTTCCGCAGAAGGCTATGATGGGACGGTTTCTGCACTTAGAATGTTCATGCAAAAAGAACGTGCACATACCAAGACGCATAAACTCCAAACAGAAAAAGAGTTAAAAGAGTTTGTCCAAAGACGTAGTTTATGTCGACTCATATACAAAAAACTGGAGAATATAGCTGGACTATCACAAGAACAGTATGATGCTGTAATAAAAAGATATCCTGTGCTGGGTTCGTTGTATGAATCCATCAGAGACTTTCACCGTATTGTGTTTTCCAAAAAGGTAGATGAGTTTGATGAATGGTTTTCTAGAATTTCAACATATGAAATACCAGAGATAATAACCTTTCTTGAAGGAATGCGAAAAGACATACTTGCAGTCAAAAATAGCATTACCTATCCTTACAGTAACGGGCTGGCAGAGGGAAGTGTAAATAAAATAAAACTTACAAAGCGTATCATGTTTGGCAGGAACAGCTTTGAATTATTAAAAACAAAGCTGCTATTAAATGAGATTTACAGTTGAATCAACAAACTCTGGAAAGAACCGTTTTACCGCTTACAAAAAGACTATGTTTTTAAGTGATACTAACAGATTAAAATTGCCAGGGAACATATGTTTGATATAGGCTGATTTTTATGATATAATTTATACAGAGGATGAAATTGTTTGAGAATAATATAATCCATGGTCAAATATAGTGTGTGCCAATATGTGCCAATAAAGGCAACCTGGATTTTTTCAGAGTTTATGGTATAATTAAAGCATAGGAAGTGTTAGCTTGGAAAACGAATTGCATAATGCACATGACAAAGGATATAAATATATATTGAGCATAAAAAGATTATTTGTTCAATTATTAAAAAGCTTTGTTGATCAAGGTTGGGTAGATAAAATTGAGCCTGAGGATGTTGAACTTGTTGATAAATCCTTTATATTACCGGATTTTAAGAATAAAGAAGCAGATCTGGTATATAAGGTAAAAATGGACGGTACAAATGTTTATTTTTATCTTCTTG
The DNA here is from genome assembly GCA_023435965.1 of Cyanobacteria bacterium OH_CDB_58. Taxonomy (GTDB): domain Bacteria; phylum Cyanobacteriota; class Vampirovibrionia; order Gastranaerophilales; family Gastranaerophilaceae; genus JAEZOG01. The sequence goes on from JAEZLC010000225.1 coordinate 1,083, forward strand.
AATTACAATCAAGTGTCGACTATCAAATGCCATACAGGTTATTACTCTACATGGTTGAAATTTGGCGGAATGTACTTAAAGAAACTGATAAAAGGGAAGCACGCAGAAAAGATTTCAGGCTTCCAGTCATTATACCTTGTGTTTTATACAATGGCAGAGGTAATTGGACAGCAAAAAGGAGCTTCAAAGAAACGCTTTGTAAATTTGAACAGTTTGATGAATTGGTTTTAGACTTTAAATACATATTATTTGATGTAAGAAGATATAAAGATGAAGAACTTCTGGAACTTGCAAATTTAATAGCTACAGTTTTCTTTATAGACAAAACAAAAGATAAAAGTACTGATCTTATAAACAGATTGAAAGAAGTAGTTACAAAGATGCAAAAACTAGAGAACGAAGATATGAATCTTATGTGTAATTGGATTAAGAATGTAGTTAGCAGGGGTTTAAATTCAGAGTCAAAACGAGAAATTGAGGATATTTTTCAAAAGGAAGGAACGGTGGAAAATATGGTATATGGTATAGAACGTGTTATTAAAAAAGAAAAATTGGACGCAAGAATGGAAGGCAAACTTGAAGGCAGAATGGAAAAAAATATCGAGATTATTCGTGCAATGCTTATTGACGGCGATTCAATTGATAAAATAGCAAGGATAACAAAATTGTCTGTAGATGAAGTTGAAAAAATAGCAAAGGATATCACTAATTAGATTTCCCATTTCAAAAAGTCTATCAGGACATAAAAATAGATGAAAAATGTAATTTAAAGGCAGCAAAAATAATATGTGAAAGGCAAGCTTAATGATAGCTTGCTTTTTGTTTTGAAATAATATGTACCCTTCATCATGTTAATAATAGACATATCAAAAAACTTATTCTTTTTATAATTTGTTCCGATAAAAAATTTAGCAATTAATTTGTTTATAGACTTAATCTAATTTATGCATTTCTTTTGTTTTCAGCAATAAACATACCAATAATGAAAGGAGAAAAAGTATGAGAAGAAAAACACAAATGCAATTGTGTGTCCTTTTGAGCTTGTTTATGTTGATAGGGTTGTTTGCAAGTAGTATAACGGTGAGGGCAGCTGAAACACAGCCATTAGTTCAAAGCATTAATGCCGCTGTTACAAAAGATATAGAGGGGCACTGGGCACAGAAACAAATATCCGATTGGAATGAAAAAGGGTTTGTAAAGGGTTATAGCGATAATACTTTTAAGCCGGACAAAACAATAACAAGGGCAGAGTTTATAACTATTGTAAATAATGTATTCGGATATAAAGATAAAGCAGAACTATCTTTTACGGATATAAAAAGCAGTGATTGGTACTTTGCTGAAATAGCAAAAGCTATTGAGGCAGGGTATGTTAAAGGATATTCAGATGGCACAGTAAAACCAAATAATGAGATTAGCCGTCAAGAAGTTGCAATGGTTATATCAAACATTATGCGACTTGAAATGGCTGAAAACTCAGCAGAAATTAGTAAATTAAAAGATAATAAGGATATACAGGCATGGAGTAAAGGTGCCGTAGGTGCAGTTTTAGAAAAGGGATATATGAAAGGCTATACAGATCAGACTTTCAAAACAGGAAATCCTATAACAAGAGCAGAAGCAATAGTTGCATTAAGCAATGTGGCAGGAAATATATACAATACAGCGGGCGCTTATGTTGACACAACCATTGCAGGCAAAGTAAGTGTAAGCTTTGGTGGTGTGACTTTGAAGAACCTGAACATCAAAGGTGATTTGTATTTAACAGAGGGAATAGGTAGTGGAACAGTAACTTTAGAAAACGTAACAGTAGAAGGAAAAACCTTAGTATGCGGCGGCGGTATGGAAAGTATCATAATTAAGAACTCCATGCTAGGAGCGACTGTTGTTGAGAAGAAGGATGGCAAAGTCAGACTAGAAGCTAGTGGTAAAACAAAAGTGGGAAAAATGGAAATTCGCTCAGGTGGTAAGCTTGAAGAAAAAGATTTGAGCGATGTAGGATTTGAAGATGTTGAAGTTAAGAAGAGTAAATCAGATGCTGCTGTACAATTGGACGGAGACTTCAATAATGTAGATATATTGTCTGAGTCAAAAATAGAAGTGACAAAGGGTAGCATAGCAAAGTTACAAGCTAGTGAAGATGCAAAAGATGCAGAAATAAAGGTATTGGCAGGAAAGATAGAAAATATTGAAATAAAAGCAAAAGTTAAGGTTGAAGTATCAGGTGGAACAATTGCAAAAGTAACAATAGATAAGGCATCAACAGGAGCTGTTTTAGATGTTAAGGAAGGCGCAACAATAGCTTCCTTAATTGCTGAAG
>JAEZLC010000258.1 GCA_023435965.1 Cyanobacteria bacterium OH_CDB_58
CATACTCAACTGATCAAACAACTCCATCATAGAAACCGCGGCATCCCCCAAATTAGAAAGTGCAACAGACGCGTTTTCACTTATTGCACCTAATTGCCCCGATTCAGCCTGAGCTTGAATAAAAGACTCTAAATCCATTGCCGTTTCGCCTTCTATAACCCCTCCGTTTTTCAGATTCATTGTGGATGGATGCTCGGGATAAATGAGGTCTATGTAATTTTTTTTCAATTCAATTTTTTCAACTTTTGCTTTAATATTCTCAGGCAAAACAAGGTTTTTTGGATATAAAATAACGCTCATAAGCGAATATTTATAATCATCACTGGGCTTTATCTTTTTTACTTTGCCTATTTTATAACCCTTGTAATATACGGGCATATCCTTATACACAGGACCAAGTTCTGAAAATCTTATTGTTACAAACATACTGTAATTAAAATTACTGTTATAAAAACGAATTAAAGCAGCAAAAGCCAGAAAAACTATAACTGCAGCAATTGCTATCATAAAATATTTAAAATAAACAGAAAAAGAATTACTCATGCCGGCAAATCCGTAAATAAACCATCTTCTATTGTAACCATTCCTTTTAAAACTAAAACTAGCAACATGTCCAGCCAAAAGAATAACCGGAAAAAGCCAAAGTAATAAATCTTCAAATCACGCTATTAAAGTATCTTTATGTAGGATAATATACTTAAAATAACCAATTTCACGAGTGAACTAAAATGAAAAGAATTTTGAAAAACGAAAAACCAATCATATTTGTGATTTTTGTAGCTCTTTTATGCACTCAGCTGTGTAATTCTGTAATGGCAGAAAGTACAAACAATACAACAGATGGCCTGAACCTTCAAACAACTAACCAAAAAGAAGACTCACAACCGAAAAGCACAGAACCAGAAATTACAAAAGAAAAGGCTTCAGAAGAAAAGACCACAAATATAACTAACGAAAAAAATCAGTTTACTCAAACAAAAACCGAACAACCTTTTAACTTCACAAAAACGTCAACTAAATCTGAAGTAAAAATCGACAAACCTCAAAAAAACAGCAAATACACAATACATATTAAAGGCAAAACAATAGATTTAAAAAGATATCTGAGTTTAACCACTATATTTGCGCTTTTCGGGCTTGCAGGAACATTTTTCGGATTATTCAGCACCTGGCTGATATATCACCTAAACCGAAAAAACAACAACCCGCTTATCATTGATAAACATAACTCAGCTATTCAGTATTTTGATGAACTTAATCAAATCAAAATCCACTTCGCCAACAGTGACATCGAATCAGCTTTCGCTCAAACCACAGCGCAGAGCAATGAAGAGAACCTTAAAAGACTCACAATATCATATGAAAACATCTGCAAGAACATCAGCAAGATAGACCTAATTAAAATACACACCAGATACAAAAAACATATCAAAAAACATTATACGGAACTTTTCAACACTTTAATAGACAGCTACAAAATGATAAAAATCGACGGTGATTATTTGAACAACTCAACGGAAAACTATCACATGTTTGATTTCAATTGCATTACCACTGCTGAGATAATCAACAGTCTAAAAAACAAAACTCTTGCAATAATTAAATTCGAAGAACAAATCGATGTCATCCTGGGAATTTTAAAGAAAGAACTAAAATTAAAAAATTAAAACTACCATAAAGGTTAACCCTTTCTATTATTGCCTCTTATCAAGCTGTCTTGTTATAATTCCTTCAAAACCCTTATTCAAGGAATACTTTTGATGAAAAAATTTCTCTTCTTTTTGCTCATTATATTGTTTACTGCCGCATTTTCTTGTGCGGAAGATTTTGACAACGAAGCAGAAGACAACCCTTTCACTCAAAAAATTTCAGAAATAAATTCTCTTGAAAGTGACAAAGACAAAATAAAAGAATGGGCAAAATATTGCTCCAGCGAAAACTACGTAATAATAGACAAAAAAACCTGCTTTGCTACGGTCTACGATCAAAACGGATACGAAATAATAAGCTACGAGGTCGGAATCGGCAAGGAAATTGGAGATGACTACAATGATACCTCCGGGCTCACGGGAAAAGCTAAAAACACGACTCCGGCAGGTGAATATGCTCTAATCAAAAACATCTTCAACAAATCTGCATATGGAGACTTGACACTATCTTTGGGAGGAAAAGCCAGCAAGGTAAAAGACACAAAAAAAGTTGTTGCCCTGCATAAAGTTCCGAAGTTTAGGGAAAAAGACCGATTAAAAAAATTCTACGATGGAGACATCTCAAATAACAGAATGTCTCACGGCTGCATAAATTTTACAGAAGAAGACTTTAAATCGCTTACAAGCTATATCAAGGACGGTCTCAAGCTCTATATATTGCCTGAAGAAGAAGATAACAAATTGATGCTTACAGAAAACGGAAAAGGAGAATACGAACTAAAACAAACAAAATACTGATTTCAACCTTTGATTGTTGTCTCCCAGTCATTTTACCTACTCTTGAAAAAGGAAAATCTAGCCCGGGTGGGTAATGTCGATTTTTGATAAAATGGTCGTTTCGGACGCCGTTTTTTAAATTTTATAAGCTTAGAATAAAAGAGTTATTCCGATAACACGATGCAAGAATGCATCAAACTACTTTCAAAAGTTTAAAAGGAGACTTTATCATGAAAAAACAATTAATAGCTTTAGCAGGGTTTATTGTTATGGGACTTGGTGCTCTGCCCAGTTTAGCTGCATGTCCTTGCCATTGCCAAACACCATGTTGTCCTGCACCTGTTATGACACCATGCTGTCCGGCAGCACCTATTGTTGACCCTTGCTGTCCTTGTGAATGTAAGCCTATGTGTTGTCCAGCAGCACCAATTCAGCCTTGCTGCGAAGATCCCTGCTTACAATCATGCCCATGTCCAGCCGCACCAATTCAACCTTGTTGCGAAAAACCAACCTGTAATGATTGTTGTGACTAATTAACAGGATAAAAGCTTAACACAAATCCTTCAGAGCATATCGAAATATCGATATGCTCGCTTTAATTCAATTCTGCGATAAGTAAGTTTTGGAAAAATCCTTAAACTAAAAAGATTCTGTTTTAAGGGGCAGCTTGTGGGGCATTGCTCGA
>JAEZLC010000004.1 GCA_023435965.1 Cyanobacteria bacterium OH_CDB_58
GCGGAGCTTCTACTTTAACTGTACAATACAACACAGATAATTTGTATTCCTTCAAAACCACATATTCGGTTCACGCTGATTGTTTGCCTTCCAGTGCTAGTTATTTTTGCAAAATAAGAGTGCATGATCCTATATTGGGTGGATTGGGAATGATGCTATAGGATATCTATAGGGTCAATATCGATATTAATTTTTATATCTTCAGGTAGGCTTATTTTTTTAATAAACGAGCTAATAAAGAAATGCCCTTTTTTATCCATTTTATTCTTTATTAATATCTGAAATCTGTATTCATTGTTTATTTTTTCAAGAATACATGGCGAAGGGCCAAGCACAATAAGTCTTTCGTTAATCGCATTTTTTTCTATTACAGTGTTGAGCCTGTTTGTGATTTCAAGTGCTGATTTTTCTGCCCTAAATGAGTTTTTTGAGGAGATGACGATCTTTATAATTTGGCTAAATGGCGGATAATCAAATAATTCTCTTGCAGCGATTTCTTCTTCATAGAATTTTATGTAATTTTGTTCCCTTGCGTTTTCGATTGCGTAAAAATCCGGATTATAGGTTTGAAAATATACTTTACCACTTTCTTTTCCTCTTCCGGCTCTCCCTGCCACTTGGGTGAGGAGCTGAAATCCCCTCTCTGAAGCTCGATAATCAGGCAGACTGAAGCTTGAGTCAGCGTTTATAACGCCAACCAGTGTTACGTTTTCATTATCTAGTCCCTTGGCTATCATTTGTGTGCCGATGAGAATATCTATTTCTCCATTTGTAAAGGCATCAAGAACTTCTATATGGGCGGTTTTGGTATTTAGTACATCAGAGTCTAGTCTTGCTACTGTTGCTTTGGGGAATATTTTTTTTACAATCGACTCAATTCTTTGAGTACCTGTTCCATAGGTTTTTATTCCCGTAAAACCGCATTTTTTACAACTTTGAGGCATAGGGAATTCGTAGTTACACCAGTGGCATTTAAGCTGATTATTTGAAGCGTGCCAAACCATCGGAATTGCACAGTGCGGGCATTTTATAACCTCTCCGCATTCAATACACTGAGAGTGTGTTGAAAAACCTCGTCTATTCATTAAAAGCATCGTCTGTTTTTTGTTTTTTAAGTTATCCTCAATTTCCCTTATTAATGACCTTGAAAAAATGCTTTTATTTTGCTTAAAGAATTCTTCTCTCATATCAACGATGCTTACTCTTGCGAGAGCCACATTGTTGTATCTGTTTTTTAGTTCTATTAAATTGTCAGAGTTTAATGCCTTGTAATAAGTGGGAATATCAGGAGTTGCACTTCCTAGTACTAAGTTGGCTTCATGATGCAAAGCAAGTTGTTCTGCTATTGTTTTTGCATTATATCTGGGAGCAGGAGTTGTCTGTTTGTAGGTGCTTTCGTGCTCTTCATCTATGATAATAAGCCCTATATTTTGCAAGGGAGCAAACACGGCAGATCTAGCACCTGCCAGAATTCTGATTTCATCATTTCTCAGTCTTTGCCATACATCATATCTTTCCCCTTCTGATATGCTGCTATGCCATATCGCAACTTCTTCGATTCCAAACCTATTTGCAAGGCGTCTTGTCAATTGAGATGCTAGAGCGATTTCAGGAGCCAGAAATAAAACATTTTTACCCTCGGATATAACTTTTTTGATTGCTTTCAGGTAAACCTCAGTTTTGCCTGAGGCTGTAATTCCATATAGTAGAATAGGGTCTGTCTGTTTATTGTCTATTTTTTGAGATATTATGTTGAATGCTTTTTGTTGATCTTCAGTCAACTGAGGAAATTCTTCTTTCGATTTTATATTTAAAATATTAAGAGGGTTTCTGTACTTTTCTTCTTCAATAATTTCTACGTATCCAAGCTCTTCTAGCTTTTTAATAGTCGCACGGGTAGTTTTGAATTCTTTCTCAAATTCTATAAGGCTGGCTTCCCCAGTTTTCTCGAGTGCTTCCAATATGGATAATTGCCTTGTCGTTGCAGTATCTTTTTTTACAAATTTTATAATTTTTTCAAATTGGGTTTTTTGAACCTTATCATCAAGGATATTTTGAATTTCTACCAATTCAAGCTTTTGCAATTTTCGAATACTTTTGTAATATTGTGAATATGGTAATTTAGACAGTTTTTGTAGATTCGAGCTTGTTTGTTGTTTTTTTTCATCAAGCAGCTTGATAATTTTTCTTTCATTTTCTTCAAGCTTCTCTGGCATTTCTTTATGGGTTCTTATAACAACCCTTTTTGATTGTTTTAAAAACTTCATCGGAATAGCGGCTTGTAATACTGTGTTAAAATCGCAGCAGTAGTAGTTCGAAACCCACTCTAAGAGTTTCAGATACTTGAGGTTAAAAACTTCTTTTGTATCTATTATTTCAAGAATACTTTTTGCTTTAATACTTGTATCTAAATAGTTTGAGAATCCCACGACAAAAGCATTAACAGTGCCTTTTGAACCAAACGGTACTAAAACAGGAAGCCCGATTTTAATTTCATTTTTTAATTCATCAGGAATTAAGTAGCTGAAAGTTCGAGTACCAAGATTAGGTACATCAACAAGAGTTAGGGCATATTTATAAAATATGCCCGAATCTTCTGTAATATTGGTTTTGATCTCTTTAGTGTCTTCCATTATTCTTCTTCAGCAGGAGTCATCAATTCTTGCATAGCTTCTTCGATAGATTCTTTTAAAAGTTCAAGACTTTCAGGAGCAACAGTAACGCCTTTTTTTGTTGGGTTCCAATTGATTCCGTCGTCTGTTGTGTAGAATATTCTTAAATCAAGGTAGCTTTTGCCTTTATATGAATTAATAGCTATTTGTAATTGTTCTGTAGCACTTCTTGGAATAGTTGCTAAAATTTTTGGTTCGTTTGCCATCTCTGTCTCCTCTTTTCTAGATTATATTTTAAGTGTTTTAGAATAGTCTGGAACTATAAATGCTTCGTTGTTGGCATCTTTATCTGTAAATTTCTGATAATACATAGCAGACTTCTCTTTTGCACTATTGTAGTAATCTTTTTCTATTAATGCAAGATATTTCTCGCTCAAATCTCCGGGGTAGTGACCCAAAGTC
>JAEZLC010000006.1 GCA_023435965.1 Cyanobacteria bacterium OH_CDB_58
ATATGAATGAGCTTGAAAAAGCAGGCGGAAAAATTGTAGGGTATGTAACAAGCGATAACAAGGCTATTGGCAAATTGGGAGCGGAGTTCATTATTGAAAAGCTAGGTAGCGCAGGAGGTAATGTTGCTATCATAGAAGGCAAATCTGGTGGTGATGCCAATGAGGATAGAAAGGCTGGAGCAAAAGAGGCTTTTGAAAAGACTGAAAATGTAAAAGTTGTTGCTGTACAGCCTGCTGACTGGGATAGAGTTAAAGCACTTGATGTAGCAACAAACATCCTCCAGAGCAACCCTGATATAAAAGCATTTTACTGTTGCAATGATAATATGGCTTTAGGAGCTAGAACTGCAGTGGAAAATGCAGGCAAGGAAAATGATATCATTATTGTTGGCACAGATGGAGTACCTGAGGCTCTTGATTCAGTTAAAGCAGGAAAGTTAAATGCAACTGTTGCACAAGACCCAACCGGTATCGGCAATAAGTGCATGGATATACTCTTAGAAGCTATAAAGAACAAAGGCACTGACACAGAACCAGTCTATACGACAGTTGATGCAAAAGTTGTATCAGAATAAAAAGTAGTTTACATATTTGAATCTTTATCCGCGAAATATTTCCCCGGGCTTATCCGGGGGAATATTTCAAAATATGATGAAAGTCAAGGGAGACAATATGGATTATCTAGTTGAAATGAGGAATATTACAAAAAAGTTTTCAGGAATAACTGTCCTTGATGACGTTCATTTTAATTTGTTACCAGGCGAAGTACATATACTTTTGGGCGAAAATGGTGCTGGAAAATCAACCTTAACAAAGTTAATTAGTGGTGTATATACGCCAACCAGTGGAGAAATAATTATTAAGGGCGAAAATTACTCCAAACTGACACCCCAAGAGTCTCAAAAGAGAGGAATTAGCGTAATATATCAGGAATTGAGTGTTATTGATGAGCTTACGATCACAGAGAATATCTTTGTTGGAAGATTATTAACTAAGAAAATACTTGGGAAATCATTTGTAGATTTCAAGGAGATGAGAGTACAGGCAGAAAAACTCCTTAAAGCTATTGGGTTGAACAGGGATCCGTCAGACCTTGTGGGAGACCTCAAGATATCAGAAAAGCAGCAAGTTGAAATAATAAAGGCAATATCTTCAAACGCAAATATTATTATTATGGACGAGCCAACATCTTCTTTAACGACAGAAGAGGTTAAAAACCTGTTTAAAATCATACACAGATTAAAGGAAAATGGTATAGGTATTATCTATATATCCCATAAGTTAAGGGAACTAAAAGAAATAGGTGATCGAGTAACTGTTCTTAAGGATGGGAAATGGGTAGGTACTAAAAATTTAGGTGAAGTTGAGATAAATGATCTCGTTAGTATGATGGTAGGGCGAGAATTAGATACAAAATTTGTAAACACAGATTTAAAAATAAGTCAGGAAAGTGAAGTGTTTTTTGAGGTTAAAGGCTTAACAAGGGCTGATAACAAGGTGCAAAATATTGATTTTAAGCTGTACAAGGGTGAAGTCCTTGGATTTTCAGGACTTATAGGTTCCGGACGAACAGAACTTATGCAAGCCTTGTTCGGAGTAGATAAGATTAAGTCTGGAGAAATTTATCTAAAGGGTAAAAAGATTGTTAATAAAACTCCCTATCAAGCTATCAAGCAAGGAATGGCTCTTATAACCGAAAGTAGAAGGGAAACGGGATTTTTTCATAATTTTGCGATATGGAATAACATCTCAATTGTATCAAGTCTAAAAAAATCACGTCTAAGAGGAATATGGGGCTGGATTGAGGAAGGTAAAGAAAAAGATAAAGCTCAAGCCCAGAAAAAACTCCTTAATATAAAGTGCGAGACAATTGAACAGAACATAATGGAATTATCCGGAGGAAATCAGCAAAAGGTTCTAATAGGCAAGTGGATGTCAGCTGGTTCTGAATTGTTTATTTTCGATGAACCTACTAGAGGTATTGATGTAGGTGCGAAAGCTGAAATATATTGTATCATCAATAAGATAGTACAAGAAGGGAAAGGCATAATTATCGTATCTTCGGAACTTCCTGAGTTATTAGCGATTTGCAACAGAATCATAGTATTTTCTGAAGGAAAAATAGCGGGTGAGTTAAGTCACGAAGAAGCAACAGAAGAAAAGATAATAAGTTATGCTACAACAAAAATTAAGGAGTAATCATATGGACAAAATTGTAAAAAAATTATGGTCGAAGTATGGAACAATAGGGATATTGGCTATTATTGTTATTATTATCGGTGTTATATCACCACAGTACTTTTTGACAACCAAGAATCTCTCACAAGTAGCTTTGCAGAGCACAATTAACATATTGATTGCATGTGGTGAGTTTTTCACGATATTGATTGGTGGCATTGATTTATCAGTAGGATCTATGGTGGGACTCACAAGTATGGTTACAGGAAAATTGCTTGCAGCAGGTTTCCCAATAGTTGTTAGCATTTTGTTAGGCGGAGTTCTTCTTGGTGTATTATTAGGAGCTATAAATGGATATCTTGTAAATGCTACTGGATTACATCCTTTTATTATTACATTAGGTACACAATCAATTTTTAGAGGAGTAACTATGATTATTTCTGATGCTAGATCGGTTCATGGGTTTCCTAGTGAATTTATGAATACTATTGCAGGTACATTATTTTACATACCAGTACCAGTC
>JAEZLC010000164.1 GCA_023435965.1 Cyanobacteria bacterium OH_CDB_58
CAATAATATGAGAAGGTATTTTACTTATAAGTTGGCAGAGTATTTGACCAGCAACCATATTAAATATATGAGTGAAAATTTTACAAGTGCAAATGTTCCAAAAGATGCAAAACTTGTGGCAGAAACATCTCACAGCATAAATGATGTATTGCCTCTAGTATTGAAAAACAGCAATAACAGGGCAGCTGAAACTCTATGTAAAGTAGCAGCTTCTAAGTCAAACAACTCGACAGGAACGAATGAATTGTCAGCAAAACTTATTAAAGATTTTTATATTTCAAACGGCGTTAAAAGTGAATCCGTATTGTTTGCAGATGCAAGTGGAGCTTCAAGAAACAATCTTTTATCAGTAAACTGGATGACTTCTTCTTTGAATTCATTATATGCCCTAAAGTCATTCGATTACATCAAATCTAACATGGCTCAGCCCGGAGACGGTACGATGCTCAACAGACTTTATGACTTGAGAGGAAATGTTTGGTTAAAAACCGGTACTCTTTCGAATATAAGCGGTTTAACCGGATATGTTAAAGCCAAAAATGAAAAGATGTATTCAGTTGCAATACTTATACAAAATTTCGGTAATTCTCAAACAGAAGCAAAGCAGCTTGAGGACAATATTATAAATCTTATATATCAACTATAAGGCTAATTACTATAGGTAATGGACTTCAACTCTGTTAATTTTATAATTTTATGGTTATAAAACTCAGGGGGTATAAAATGACGGAGTTGATGCAAATTTATAAATGTGAAATTTGTGCAAATATAGTAGAGGTTCTTCATCCTGGTGCCGGAGAATTGGTTTGCTGTGGGCAGATAATGTCTCTTCTTACTGAACGTGAAGAAGAAATGCTTAATGAAAAACACAAGCCGGTAATCACGTTCGAAGGAGAAACAAAGACAATTAGAGTCGGATCTATTCCTCATCCTATGGAAGAAGATCATTATATTATGTTTATTGAGGCGATTTCTCCCGATAAAAAGTATTTGAAGAGAAAGTACTTAAAACCCCACGAAGAGCCGGAATTACAACTAAAGTGCAAGTGCGAGAAAATAATTGCACGAGAACTTTGTAACTTACACGGATTATGGAGGTCTGAAAATGATTAGTGAAAAAATGGAATCTGCGTTAAACGCACAAATTAATAAAGAGTTATATTCATCATACTTGTATCTTTCAATGGCAGCTTTTTTGAAAAGTCAAAATCTGGATGGATTTGCCAATTGGATGAATATTCAGGCTCAAGAAGAAACGGCTCATGCAATGGCTATACTTGAATTTATTATCCAAAGAGGCGGAAAAGTTACTTTAGAATCTATCGATAAGCCTCCGACTCAATTTGGCTCGGTTCTGGACTTGTTTGAAACCGCTCTTGCTCATGAAATTTATATTTCAACATTGATTGATACGTTGGCAACTTTTGCAGAAGAAGAAAATGATAGACCCGCTCAGTCTTTCTTGAAATGGTATATTGATGAGCAGGTCGAAGAAGAGGCTAACGCTCAAGATATTGTCGCGAAATTGAAGTTTGTTAATTGTAGCCCGGGTGCAATGCTTCAGCTAGATAAGCAGATGGCGAAAAGAGCTTTTGAGCCGCCGCACATCAAATAAATAAAAATTGATTATTGTAAAAGTTTAGGGAGGGTGCTATTTGGCTACCCTCTTTATATTTTGTGTACTCAGCTCTTGATCTATCTTGAAAAATAATGTTTTGTATAATGTTTCATCGATAATATGGAGTGTCTTGAGCCTGTTTTTCTTTCCAATAGGTCTGCCGTCTCTTTTGCCTATAAGTATCTCATCGATATTTATTTTTATGTTCGTTTTTTTATCGGCAGAATTTATATTGATACCAACCTCGTGCCTTAGATCTTTGTCTTTTAGTTCTGCTTTTATTAGCATAATGTCTGCGGCGACAGTGTAAGACCTTAATCCATAAGTTATAACAGTCATTATGGTATCAAAGCCTGTTTTTAGTACATAGCCGGTGATTAACAGTTTGTTTACGTCTTTTATTTTTTCTTCCTTGTAGGCTGCAATATACAAAAGCTCAGAGTCTTTAAATGTTATTTGGTAATTGTTGTTCTGCAAAACGGATAATGTTGTATTGTATATTTGTTGTGTATTTTTGCTTTCATAAGTGCGTGTTTGCAGTGCAGCTATTTCTTCTTTATTTTTCTGTTTTGTTTTAGCTAAAGTGCACATTGAAGTATTCAATGTGAAGAGTATAAGAATTATAAAAGTGGCAATAGATTTTTTCATCGGCGATAGTTTAGCTTTGTATTAATTTAATTCTTTGTCGAGTTTTGTATAAAACATTTGATAGTACTCCTTATCGAGTATGTTTCTGCTTTTAACGGTGGCATCGTACAAGTTGTATAATTCTTTCTTAAAGTTGGATCTAATTATCGTATTATCTTGCTCTGTAGTTACCTGAACCGTTGCTATTGTTCTTGAGTATGATGGGAAAAACGGAAGAAGTTTTTTTATTTTTAAAAACCTTTTCGAACATTCAAACTCTTCTTTTATATCAATAGATTTGTCATTTATGTCATATCCGCGAACAGCGAAGATATACCCAAGGTCGCTATCTGCCTGACTTATGAAATAGCAGTCATCCTGCAGAACGTTTATGGTGGCTTTCATCACCTTTATGCTTGATGTTTTAGGATAAGAATGAGACTGGAAGTCTTTTATTTCTTCGACTGAAACATTTTGCTTTAGTATTGTTTTTGAATAAGCTGATATGTTGTTTGAAAAAATTAATATCAAAGATATTACAAGTACACTAAAAACTTTCTTTACCATAAACAACTTCCTTGCAAAAAACAGCTAATTATAATACATTATAGGTCAAAAGCTTTGCAATTGGCAACTAATTGACGCGTGTGTCGAATCTAATATTTTTAGAGTAAGTAGATTTTGATTTATTGTTTTTGACGGTGATTACTGATATAATAACTTGCAGTTAAGCTATTTTGGGTAAAAGAGACTTATGGAAATAACAAAAGAACAGTTACAGAAATTGATGGAGCTAGCAGATAGTGAGTCTGAAGTTGCTGTAGAAGATATTACATCAGTTGATATTACAAAAGCTCTTGTTGCAATTGAAAGAAAGCTCAACTTCTTTAATACAAACATAAATTTTGATGCAAACACAACAAATAAAAATGTGCTGATAGTTGATGATTTGGAACTTTCTATTTATCAGCTAAATCAATTGCTGAAGAAAATAGGAATAACACCCTCAGTAGCAAGAAATAAAGATGAAGCAATCGCTGAGCTGCGAAAAAAAACTTTCAACTATGTTCTTATTGATTTATTTCTTCCTGATTCAAAAGACGGTTTTGAGCTTATTTCTGAGGCTGTTAATATAAGAAATTCTTCTCAGCAAGATTTTCATATACTTATAATGTCAGGAACGGACGATAAGACATTGATAGATAATTGTTATAAGCTTGGTGCCGATGCATATATCGCAAAAAGTGAAATGTGGCATAACGACATAATGAAATACATAAGCTCTACGTCGCAGCGTA
>JAEZLC010000194.1 GCA_023435965.1 Cyanobacteria bacterium OH_CDB_58
AAAAAGTAATGTTAACCTGATTGTGTATAACCCTAATGAATTTTGTGAATATCAAAAGCCTTCTAAAGAATCAGTAATGAAGTTCAAATACATTCTTGAAGCAGCAGGAAAAAAGGTGACTGTAAGACTCGAAAGAGGATCGGACATAGACGCTGCTTGCGGTCAATTGAGCTGCAAAAAGAAATAATTGTCCTTTTTTTGCCCTAAATGTTAAAATATAGTTGTATTAAACAATTTTGGTAGAAAATGAGCAATATTTTAGAAGAAAATTTAAAAGAAATAAAAAGATACGATGCAAAGCTTACTGAAGAGTTAACATCTATTTCACAGCTGCTTCAGAATCTGTCTTTGTGTGAAACTCAAATTAAAGAGCCAAACCTCAGTATAAACGGTTCTCCCGTTCATTCTCAAGAAGGCGCTGAAAAAGAAGCTAAGGAAATATTCCAAAAAAGTGAAGATAATGCGAACTACATACATGTCATTTTTGGATTAGGACTAGGTTATCTTTTCAAAGAATTTTGTGATAATGCTCAAGGAACAGTAATCTTATACGAACCAAACAAAGAGGTCTTAAGAGTAACTCTTGAAATGGTTGATTTTTCAAAAGAACTGTCTAAAAAAAACGTACTGGTATCGTCCGACTTAGAATCTATCGAAAAAATATTATACGAAAGGTACACTTACGGCTGTAAGCTAAAGTGCCACTTTCTAAACTATCACAGACAAAATCAACCTCAACAAATTGAAATATTAATAAAAGAGCTTACAAGATTTAATTCCATACTAACAAGTAATTTTAATTTTCAAAAAAAGAACAATTATTCGTTTTTGCAAACTACCCTAACTGCTTTTAACAGAAGAACTGAAGGAAAACCACTAGCAGTTCTTAAAGACAAATTTAAAGATATTCCTGCGATAATCGTTTCGGCAGGTCCATCACTTAGTAAAAACATACAATTTTTAAAAGAAAATCAGGATAAAGCACTTATATTTTGTGTCGGTACGGCATTTAAGGCCCTTGTAGAAGCAGGAATAAAGCCCGATTTTTTACATGCCATAGAGATGTATGATTGTACTGCGCAAATAAACAAATATGATCTAAGTGGCATAAACTTTGTATCAGAAGGCTACACAAACCCAGAATTTCACAGATTAAAATATAAAAACAAATTTTTCACTCTATCAAGAGAAAACATAGCAAATGTTTGGCTTGCAGATATCTTAGGAGTTGATTCCTCAATATATGAAACTAAAGGTACGGTTTCCTACAATGCATTGTTCTCTGCACATTTGTTGGGCTGCAACCCATTAATATTAATTGGTCAAGATTTAGCATATTCGGAAGGTAAATGTTATGCAGGAGGTTCAGCGTATGGAAATCTTAAATGCGTCATAGACAAAGAAACAAACAAACCGAAGGTTATCCCTGAAAACCTTGAAGAATATAGAGTTGCTTCATTTGGAACTGAAAGTAAACTGAGCATTGAACAACAAAATGAAATTTTGGAAAACAGATTAAAAGATCTAAACTCATCAATAATGTTCGTAAAAGGACAAAAAGGAGAAATGCTTCCTACAGAACAAGGATATGCTCTTTTTATAGAATATTTTAAAGATTTTGCAAAAAGATATAAAGATGAAAAAGTTTTAATCAACTCTTCTATCGGAGGGGCTCAAATTGATGGCTTCAACAATGTAGACCTTAGCGAAATATTTAGAATATTAACCACATCAAAACCGAACGTGGACGATGAAATCGACAATACTGATTATGAGCTAGACCTGAAACTAATGTACGAAAATTTGACCAACGAAGCGAATTTAATAGAGGAAACCATAACCATTATTAAGAACGGACAAGTCGATTTACGAAACTTAAAAAGAGAGCTCCAAAGACACAGACAACTGACTCCAAATGCAAGCAAATACCTAAAAAACTGCCTTGATTCTTTTATGGCAATAATCACAGGTCCAAAAGAACGCTCTTACATAGTTACATCAATAAGTAGAGACGAAGAAGCTCAATTAAGCTGGCTTTTGAAAGAAAAAGACGGAAAGTACGACATAAACACCCAAATGGAAATACTGAAAGCACTTGAGGACTATTTCTATAACAACGATAAAAAGTTCACAGAAACACGAGAAAAAATCATAGATAACCTCTATCACTTAGATATAAGAATTAAAGATTTAATTAAATTATAATAAAAAACTTGTCATTTAGGATTTTTACATATAAAATAGAGTAAAAATAATATCCATTGCAAGTTATGGAGAGGAATAATATTTTTTACTTGCAAAGCAAAAGGGGCTAACCTAGAAATGTATATTAATAAATGCACGAAATGCGGAGCAGAGTTTGAAACAAAAAACCCCAAAAGAGTTATTTGTCCGAGTTGTTTATATCCAGACAAAAAGCCGATTTTGAATGCTGATTCTCCCGAAGCAGAAACTACAACTAAAACAGAAAAATCTACACCTTTAAGCTCATACAGCACAGCAGCAACGAGCGATAATGAAGAGAGAAGACCATATAGAAGTCCTGACCAAAGAAGATTTGACAGGCCTCCTTCGAGATTTCAAAGACCACAAGGTCAAGGTGATAGACCAAGATATAATAATGACAACAGGTATGATAGACCTCAGGGGCAACAGCAAAGACCATACAATCCCGATCAAAGGCCTTATGGTCAGCAGCCTAGACCGTACAATCCTGACCAAAGACCATATGGACAACAACAAAGGCCATATGGCGATCAGAATAGGCCGTCATATCCTCCAAGAAGAGATTTTAGGGACAACAGGTTCAGACCGCAAGGTGGTCCACCGGGAAGAAGACCATTCCCGAATAAGCAAAAACAGCTATTGGTGACAAAAGAGCAGATAGCTCAGATAGAACTACTGTACAAAAAAACACTCCCTTTACCAAACCCAGATATACATGAAGTTATTGGTAATGCGATAGATTTAGAACCAAGAAAAGTATTTTTCGGAATTAACTTGGTAAGACAAAAAATGATGCTTCCAAAGTTGCCGTTCCCAAAAAGAAAATTAGCAGTAAGTCCTGATCAACTTTTTGCTATAAAGAACTTGTATGAGCCACTATTACCACTGCCTCCTATCGGGTGCCACAAGATTATCGCAGCCCAGTTAAAGATGGATGAATGGCGTGTACATGTCGGCATAGGATTGGTCAGAAAGCAAATGGGACTGGACAGATGGAATCCGGAAAGACCCGATGCTCCAGCAGAGTTCAAAAAATAGTAGTGAAAAGCTGTCATGGATAACT
>JAEZLC010000289.1 GCA_023435965.1 Cyanobacteria bacterium OH_CDB_58
ACGAGATAACAAGAGAACTTATGCAAATGGACTATCATCCTAGTTTCTGTACAAGCTGCTATAGAAAAGGTAGGGTCGGAAAAGATTTTATGGATCTTGCAAAACCGGGATTAATCAAGCGTTTTTGTGAGCCTAATGCAATTGCTACGCTGGCTGAGTACCTTCAGGATTATGCGAGTGTTGAAACAAAAGAAGCAGGATTGAAATATATTCAACAAGAAATCTCTGAAATTGAGGATGAAAAAATAAAAGAAATAACTACAAAAATTGTTTCGAGAGTCTTTGATGGAGAAAGAGATTTATACATGTAATTAAATGTTTTATAGGGTTCCGCGATTAATATATCGGTCTGGTCCAAGATAAAACGCACAGACAATCTGTGTTCACGGAAGGATAAAAGCCTGGGAGATACTTATATATTGTCTCGGGCTTTTGGATTATAAAAGGAGTAAAGTATGCAATGGATAATATTATTGATAGCCGGTTTGTTTGAAGTTCTTTGGGCAATAGGTTTAAAATATTCTTTGGGGTTTACTAAACTTGTTCCAAGCATTTTAACGGTGGTCGGAATGATAATAAGTTTTTATTTGTTGTCTTTGGCGTTGAAAAATCTTCCTTTAGGAACCGCTTATGCAATATGGACGGGAATAGGAACTATAGGAACGGTAATCCTTGGGATTTATCTGTTTAAAGAACCTCTGGATGCAATCAGATTATTTTTTATTGGGCTTATACTGCTTGGGATAATCGGGTTAAAAGTTACTTCAACCAATTAGTCTAACCCTCAAGCTTTACTCTGGATAGTTTGATAATTTCTTCAAATCTCGGGTGTTTTTTAGATAACTCGTCAAAAGTGCCTACATCAATAAGTTGCCCTTCGTGAAGATAGATTATCCTGTCACAGTTCTTAAGGGTGCTCAGCCTGTGAGCTATTGCGATTATTGTTTTTGAGCCTTTTAAATTATTTAAAATTTCAGTTAAGTCGTTTTCAATTTTTACATCCAGCGAAGAAGTAGCCTCATCGAGAATTATTATTTCAGGATCTCTGTACAAGGCTCTTGCAATACCTATCCTTTGTTTTTGTCCTTGAGAGAGTCCTGTTCCGTCCTGATTTAGTTTTGTTTCTAACCCGTTTGGCATTTCCAGAAGTTGTTCGTAAAGTTGAGCAAGTTTTAATGAGCTTATTATTTTATCTCTATCTATGTCTTTTTCGTCCATGCCCCAGGCTATGTTTTTTATTATTGAACCGCCTATTGTGTTTATGTTTTGAGAAACGTATCCTACAATATTCTGGAATTTTCGGATGTTTTTTGTGTCTATTGTTTGGTTGTCTACCGATATTTTTCCTTTTGGAATCAATAAACCCATTATTATATCTACCAGGGTTGTTTTCCCTGCTCCTGAAAGTCCTATTATCCCCACAAATTCACCTTTTTTAATTTCAAGGCTGATTCCGTGCAGGACGTCATTTTTCTTGTCGTACGCGTAAGAGATATTATCAAGTGTGAGTGATTGTTCAAAAGATAGTTTCTCTTTTGTTGTTTCCACCATGTAGTCTTCATATTTTTTGTATTTGTCGCAAGTCTCAAATAATTGGTAGACATATTCTTTGTATATATTTATATAGTTTATGCAAACCTGACTTTTGTATATTAAAGGAGCCATTCTGTATAACGACATAGCCACAATCCCGTAGGCTGCCATTATGCTTGCAGGGTTTCCGTTATATTCTATGAAGATGCCCACGAGAATTATAACCATTGTCAGAACAAAGTTTATTTCTATCAAAAATTGAGGAACAATCGGGATAAGATTGATTTTTTCTGATAGAGGAATTATTTTTCCCGTAATTTTCTTATAAACATTGTAGAAAAAGTCTTCGCATCCGTTGATTTTAATATCTTTAATGCAAGTCAGACTTGACATTAGGGTATCAAAAGAGCCTGTAGTGAGCTTGTATTTTTCATCTGCTACATCTTTGCTGATCTTTCTGAAAATTCGGTTTTGTATTGAGCCGGTGACAACAAAGAAAAGCATTGCAAAGGTCGTGTATACAGGAAGAAGATATATTAGCCATAGGAAAATTATCCCTACAACAATCGTGTTGGAGATAAATGTTATTACCTTGAATACAAAATAATCAAAGACCTGATCAACAGTGCTTGTCATGTTGAAGATTCTCTGAGAATTTGACTGCTCTAGATTCTCTTCGTAAGGTGCATACAGGAAGTATTTCATTAGTTTTTTGTTTACTTCAAATGACCATTCTTTCATTATCTTGTTTTGCCAGTACATGTTGAAAATCATGTAAATGTTTTTCAAAATTATTATCAGGACAAAAACACTTCCAAGTAGAATTAACAACGATCTGCTGGTTGGGATAGGAATATAGTTGTTTAGCATTACAACGTACGGATTCGTCATCAATTGGCCAGGGTGCATTATGATAAGAATTATCGGGACAATAAGAGTAACGCTTGCAAAATCAAGCAAGCTGGTCATAAATGCCAAAAATAACATGTTTATGAGTTTAAGGTAGTATCCTTTTCCGAAATATTTTAGAAATTGGATAAAAGGTATAAGAAACATATATTCCCTCTAATTGCATGTTTCAGTATAGCATATTTAGAGCAAATATCTTCGTACATACATATTACAATCTTTTTTTAGGCTTTCAATGAGCTTTCGAATTGTGTTATTCTCTTGATTTAAACAAGACAGTATTTTTGCTGCTTTTTCTCTTATAGGGTACTCATCGTATTCAGAAGCTAGAGAGAGAATTTTTTCTAAATTTTTATCTGTTCTAAGTGCCGGTGTAAGTTGAATTATTGCTTCCAGACACCAGTATAGGTTGAAAGATTTTTTGGTTGTGACATGGCTTTTTTGTCCTTGAGCTGTTTCAATTTGATTAATTTCTTCGAATAATGAAAATATTCTGTTGTATAGCTCATTAATCAAAAATTCCTTGTCGTCTATAAAGTAAACAATCTCTACTATGCTTCGAGATACATTTGGGTTTACATCATTGATTGCCTTAATGAAGGTGTTGAGAATTTCTCTGGACTGGAAAAGGTGGGTATATTCTTCATTTTTAATAAGTTCGTTAATTTTGTAAGCACTTACTTCTCTTATAGGTCCTCCTTTATTTGTAAGGTTTGATAAAAGTAAGTTTGCTTCGTTTTGGTTTTTAACTTCTTTCAGGCTTATAATGCAAAGCTGTTTTTTGATTTCATTATCTAGGCTGAGCTCATTTATTATTTCTTCATGAGAAAAGTCGCAGCAGCAAAAATCATAAGCTTTTTGGATTAGTTCAATCTCATCTGATAATACAATGTCTAAATTATTATTCATAAATTAAATATAGCATAATTGGGGATTAAAAAAATCTAAAAAATGGTTTTAATAAAGGATATAAAATTTTAGTTTACGGCTAAAATAAAAAGAGAGGGAGAGGTAAACAAATGAAAGAGTTCATCGATTTTTTAAAAGATATATTAATGATAAAAAAAGAAGATAAAGTTTTTATAGGTCTTTCTCAATTCAAATACTCCAAAGCCCCTGTAAGAGACGAGAAACCGCAGCTTAAAAAATCAGAAATAAAAATATCCGATTTGATGAGAAGATCATATTAGAAATTACTTGTTCTAAACGTATAGTTGTCCTATAATTTAAGGTGAGGAATTTTGCTGCAAAAATTCTCAACTAATGTGAAAGTGAGCACTGCAAAAAATATTGAACACGTATTTTGCTTTGAATCACTTGATTTATGAACTCGAATAAATTATGGGAGGAATTCTAATGAATATAGCAGGCATGATGAAACAAGCACAGCAAATGCAAAAGAAATTGCAGGATGCTCAAGCTGAGTTGTCGAATACCGAAATTTCTGCTGAAGCAGGAAATGGCGCGGTTAAGGTGGTTTGCGACGGACAAGGTAAGTTTAAATCAATTAAGTTATCTGCACAAGCAATCAATCCTGAAAATCCTGAATCTGTTGATGAAGATACTATTGAAATGTTGGAAGACTTAATTTCTACAGCAATGAGCCAGGCTAGCAAAGAAGCCTCCACTAAAATGGAAGCTAAAATGAAAAGTATTACTGGCGGAATTAGCATCCCGGGACTATTTTAATGCAATATACCAAGCCCCTAGCTAATCTGATAGAGTTTTTTCAAAAATTTCCGGGAATAGGACCAAAGTCTGCACAAAGAATGGCTTTTCATCTTTTGAAAATGCCTCTGAGCGAAATTGAAAAATTTGCGGAAATTTTAGTTGAATCTAAAAAAACCATTCATTATTGCGAAACTTGTTTTAATTTATCAGCGTCAAACCCTTGTGAAATATGCCAAAGTTCAAGAAGGGATACTTCTACAATATGTGTTGTTTCAGAAACAAAGGATTTGATTGCTATAGAAAAAACAAAAGAATATAAAGGGCTTTATCATGTGCTTCAAGGAGTTCTTTCTCCGATTGACGGCATTGGTGCTGAAGATATAAGGATAAAAGAGCTTTTGCATCGAATAGCAAAAGATGATGTTAAAGAGATTATTCTAGCCTTGAGTCCTTCGGTTGAGGGTGAAGCTACAAGTTTATATTTGAATAAGCTTATAAAACCGTTTAATATTAAAACTTCGAGAATTGCTTTTGGCTTGCCTATAGGCTCAGACCTTGAATATGCGGACGAGATTACACTCGCAAGAGCAATTGAAGGAAGACGAGAACTAATTTAGTATTTAGAATTAAGAATAGAAAAGAACAGGGAAATTATGGACAAAATTACAATCAGATCGGACAGAGACACAGATTACACATTCACTTACAAAGGAGAAGAAGTTACTCTTAAATCCAGAAGCGTATTAAGTATCGCAAACGGTTTGCATGATGTAGTTCTTCCTACTTGCGTTATGAAAATTGCTAATAATCTAATTATAATAAAGGAAGACGCGAAGTAATAGATTAACTTATTTGTCAAAAAGCGGAGTTTTAATACACTCCGCTTTTTGTTTTTTGTGATTTTAGAAATCTTGTCTATGAATCTTTGTTTGGGTACATGCTGTCTAAAATACTTGACGGTTTTTCGTTTACGTCGCTTTCAGAGCCATAGTATACACTCATACTGGAAGACTTAAATCCATTGAACTCGGTTTCCATTTTTTGTCTGTCAGATTCAAATCCAAATTCCGTTATTTCTTGGCTTGTAACTCTTCCGTCGTTGTTTTTGTCGATTTTGTTGAAGTATGTTAATACTGTATCCATCAGACTGCTGCTCATTCCTGAGTTTCCGGTTGCACATAGTTGCACTATTTCGTTATATGTCAGCCCTTTTTGTTGCATCGTTTGTGTCAGCTTGCTTATGTCGCCTGCGTTGATCTTTCCGTCTTGATCGGAGTCTAGATTGGAAAAATTGCTTGATAAATATTGAAGAAAATTATTGTTCGTTCCTAGTTTAGATTTCACTTCATCAGAAGGATTTGATAAATCTTCTAATGAAATACCACCATTTTTGCTTATCTGTGTTGCAAAAGCCGAATACGTGCTGTTTAATCCTGCCAGTGCACTTACAAATAGTCCTTGACCATTCAAATTCATGGTATACCCCCTGATTATTATTTACATGTTCATTTTAACGATAATTTTTGGAAAGTAAACCATTTATATATACTAAATTAAACAAGAAAAAGTCCCTAATTCTAGGGACTTTTGCCAATGGTTCTTGAATAACTTATTTTGTTGATTTGCAGCAGCAGTTGCTTTTGAATAGTTTTTTGTATTTTTTGTTTTGTTCTTTTTTGATCTTTTTGTATTCTTTTAACTGGCATTTGTTCAATAGACACTTAAGTCCGTCTTCGTAGCATTCCCATTTAGCTTTGATGTCTTTTTTAAGACATTTAATTTTGTCTTTTTGGGCATTGATTTCGCACTTTGAAGCTCCACATTTAATCATTTCGCATAATTTTGCTTTTTCGCAGTTTAAACGATCTTTGATAGGAGCAGTGTCACACTTGAACTTTTCGAACAAGCAGCACGCTTTATCCATTTGACATTGATCCATTCCTACTTTTTTGAATAACTCGGTCTGGCTCATTGGATAGCAGCAAGATTCTTCTTTGATAACGGTTTCGTTCGGAACGCAATCACATTTGCTTTTGTCATCACAACATTTTGGCTGAGGACAAGGGCAAGGTGTTTCGCAACATGGTGCTGGTGTTTCACAACAAGGTTTTGGTTTTTCACAGCAAGGTGCTGGAGGGTTGCATGGGCATGCAGCATAAGATGCTAATGCTCCCATGAAAAGCATTGTACAGAGTAAACTAACTAACTTCTTCATCCGATTCTCCTTATCTAATCCTTCTTAATAGTATAAGTTGAGTTTCCTTAACTTATATAAGTATTATAAATTTTAATGTAATTTACTATAGAGTTTAAGGTAATATTTAAATTGATTAGATAGGCAATATAAATATAATTATTTTTAGTTAGTACTAATCGATAAGTCGAATAAAAAAAAGAGATGAACATAACGCTCATCTCTTTTTTGGATAGTTTTATAAAACTACTTGATTTCGATTGTAGCACCAGCTGCTTCAAGAGTTTTCTTGATTTCTTCAGCTTCTTCTTTTTTGATGCCTTCTTTGATAGCTTTTGGAGCTGCATCAACTAGGTCTTTAGCTTCTTTCAAGCCTAAGCCAGTGATAGTTCTAACTTCTTTAAGAACGTTGATTTTGTTAGCACCAGCTGAAGCCAGGATAACAGAAACTTCGCTTGCTTCTTCAGCTGCTTCTACTGGAGCTGCTACTGCTGCTACTGCTACTGGAGCTGCTGCAGAAACGCCGAATTTTTCTTCCA
>JAEZLC010000022.1 GCA_023435965.1 Cyanobacteria bacterium OH_CDB_58
GTTGAGCCTCGATAGTTAATCCACCCTGGAAAGGATTTTCAGGATTTTCTAAAATCAATGTACCTTCCCCATCAGACAGACGTGCAAAAATTTCTTTAAAATTCTCGTTAATATTGTTATATGTTTTTAAGAACGTCTCCTTCTTAAGCTGCTCATATCCTGACATTCTTTCCAATATCTGACCTCTCTCTTTTGAAAGAGTATCTATTTTGGTTTTTAACTCCTGTTGTCTGGCGATAACTTCATCATAAGCACTAATCGCTCTCATATTAACAGGCTCCATCTCTTCCATTCTCTTTTGAAGCCTTTGGATGCGAGATGTAATTTCCTCAACCGAAATATCTACAGGCTTTAATGAATTTACATCAATTTCAGAACCTTTTAACTCAGCGATAACTTCTTCCAGCTGAGGATCAAGCTCTCTTCTTCTTGCCTTGAACGACTCTATCTGTTCAGAAATTCTAGCCAAATCATTATCGAAAATATTTTTTTGTTTTTCTATCTCTAAAAGTTCTTTTTGGACAAGATCTCTTTGAGATTGAAGCTGAACCAGTTTTTCGCCCAAATCTTTTATTTTTACTTCAAGTTCTTGAATTTGAACTTCAATAACCTTGATTTCTTCTTGATACTTTATTTTATCTTGAGCAAGTATTTCATTATCTTTCAACAGCTTTTGGATCTGCTCTTCTTTTGTCTTGATAACGTCATTGTTAAAGACAATTTCACGATTGAGATCATTAATATCGTTTTGACAGTTAAGAACCTGAGCCTGATATTTTTTAATAAGTCCCTCGACAGCTTCTGTCATTTCTTTAAGCTTAACGAGTTCTTCCTCGCTCATTTTACTTTCAATTTCCTGGATTTGAGTTTCCAGTTCCAGAATTTTTCCGTTGACCTCTACATGTTTTTCTTCATAAGAGTCAAGCTTCTTCTCTATTTCTAGGGCTTTCGGCTCCAACTCTTTTATTAGAAGTTCTCTTTGTGCAATATTTTTTTCATTGTCTTCTGAATTTTTAATCAAATTATTAAGTTCTAACTTAGCACTATTTAGTGCATTCATAGTGCTGGAATAATCACTTCTGACCTTATCAAGCTTCTGTTCAAGTTCAGATTTCTTACGCTCTAGTGCAGCTGCCTCTTTTTCAAAGGCTTTCAATCTATCTCTAAAAGTGTTTAATTCATCATCCTGATTTTGGCTAAATCTCAAGCCGGTTTGTCTTCTTGAGCCACCAGAAATAGCACCTGATTTCTCAAACAAATCCCCTGAAAGAGTAACCATTCTATACTTGCCGATTAATTTTTTAGCACTGGCAAAATCCTCTACAACAAGCGTCTCGCCTAAAGAATGGTAAAAAGCGTTTAAATATTCATCTTCAAAATCAATTAGGTTGATTGCGAAATCTACAACACCTTTTTCTTTCGGCAGCCTTAAACTCGATGGTGCTTTTCCGATCTTATTCAACGGTAAAAAGGTTGCAACCCCAGCATTAGAAGATTTTAAAATATCGATCGCAACTCTTGCAACATCCTCATCATCCACAACGATGTTTTTCATCCTCGAACCCATAGCGACTTCAAGAGCGGTTGAGTATTCTTTGTCTACCTTACCCAGCTGCAATAAAGGAGCGTGGACCCCATCTAATTTCGCGTTCAAGACAGTATCAATAGCCCTGCCAAAGTTCACTTCATCATAAGCATTTTTCTGTGCTTCCAACTGTGAAACTTTTCTGTATGCCATCTGGATATTATGATTCAAGTCATAAACTTCATTCTTTGTTTTATCAAGCTCATACATAGCATTTTGCTGTACGATTTTATAATCTTCTAGATCTTTAGATAAATCATCTACTTCTATTTGAAGCTTATCTTTATTTCCGCTGAAACTCGCTTTAAATTCTTTTAGCTCTGCAATTATGTTTTTAGAATCTTCAATTTCTTTTCTGCAATTTGAAAGCTCTGTCTCTAAAGGAATAGACTCTTTTTGCAGATTTAGTTCTTCATCTTTTAACTGATCTAAAGTTTTTCTTAAATTGTTTCGTTTCTCTATATACTCATCAGCAGTCTGGCTCAAACCGGCTGCTTCTTGCAATATCCTTGCCAGCTCTTGTTTTTGTATCTCGATATTAGCTTCTATACCTTTGATTTCTTCTTGTTTTGCGGCAATTTTTTCATTGGTAAAAGTGATTTTCTCTTTTAAGGATTCAATACCGTTCTTAGCATTTTCAATTGTTTTAAGATTATCGTGAATATTTTTATCCGCGAAGTTCGAGGCAGAAATTTTTCGCTCTATTTGTCCCTTAAATTCTTCAACCTGTTTTTTTATTTCAATCTGTTCTGCTTCACCATTGGTCTTTACGAGTTCCGATACCTCTTCATATTTAGCTTTGGCTTGAGCTAATTTGCTTTCCAGATCTTTTAGCTTATATTCTTCTTCTTTTTTCTTCTTGTTAAACTCTAAAATACTCTCGTGCACTCTCTCGATAGAACGCTTAATATCAAAGTACTTTACTGTAGTAATCTGACTTTCGAGCCCAATTTTTTCATCTTTTAGCTTCTGGTATTTAAGTGCAACTTCCCTCTCTGAGGCCAGCTGTTCAATTCGAGAATCTATCTCAGCAAGTATTATGCTTGATTTTTCCACCCTTTGCTCAACAGTTGAAAGCTCCTGAGAAGCCTGATCTATTCGCCTGTCAAAATCAGCAACTCCGGCTATTTCATCTACTATTTTCCTTCTCTCGAAAGCAGAACAATTAGTAATACTGGTAACATCCCCCTGCATCATTACGTTGTAGCTATTAGGGGTTATATTGTGTTTTTCCAGCTTGGCATGGATTTCGCTAAGAGTGGCTATTTTGCCGTTTAAATAATAAATGCTGTTAAAACCCTGTGAGGATTTTCGTATTTTTCTCCCGACAACAATTTCTTCTTCGTCACTATTTTCAGGAGCAAAAGCAACTCTCACAAAAGCTTCATTCCTTTTATTGTGGGTAGAGATAAGATGAAATAATTTTTCTGCCCTGAGGGTTCTTGAAGTAGAAAGTCCCAAAGCAAAAAGAATACTGTCAATTATGTTACTTTTCCCGGATCCGTTTGGTCCCGAGATTGTCGTAAATCCCTTCAAAAAAGGAATTGTCACAGTATTAGCAAAAGATTTGAAGTTATCAACTTCTAGCTCTTTAATATACATCTTTTATATGTTCTGCCCAAGCCTAGACTTTATATATAATCAATTAGACAACAAATAGACACAATAGTCAAAACGTTTACTATTCTTAAAGATACAAATCTAAACCTTCTAATATGGAGCGTTGCAAGATAATAGAGTGTAAACAAATATAAAAAGTTTATTTTTAGGTCAAAAGAGTGTAAAATTATAAAAGTTATCTAATGAAAAATTGTGTGGATTATGAGCAAACTCGATATCGTAAAATTTCTTACAGAGGCTGTTGAAAAAGGGGCGTCAGACATTCATTTAAGAACAGATGAACCTCCTGCTTTAAGAAAAGACGGAAAAATTTTCAAAACAAAACTGGATCCTCTAAGTGAAGCGGAAATTTTTGGCATAATCGACATGATTGTTCCAAGCAGCATAAAAAACAAAGCGTTTGAAGTTTTTGATCTTGATTTTGCCTATGAAATAAGAGGCGTCTCAAGATTCAGGGTAAACCTCTCAAGAGAACTCGGCAGACTATCTATCGTAATAAGGGTTATTTCTTATGACATCCTTGGTGTCGAAGAATTGAACCTTCCAAAATCAATAGAAAAATTTGCGAACCTTACAAACGGCATAGTATTAATAACGGGTCCCACGGGAAGCGGAAAATCGACAACAATCGCTTCTTTAATTGATCACATAAACAAGCATCACCAAAAACATATCATCACAATCGAAGATCCGGTAGAATACATTTACACAGATAAAAAATCCATAATTACTCAAAGGCAGATAGAAATTGATACGGCATCATTCCCTGATGGAATAAAATATGCCCTGAGGCAAGATCCTGATGTAATTTTGATAGGTGAAATCAGAGACGTAGAAACAATGCAAAGTGCCTTAAAAGCATCTGAAACAGGACACCTTGTTTTTGCCACAATGCACACCAACGATGCAATCCAAACAATAAACAGAGTTATAAACTTCTTTGAACCTAAAGACAGAGACTTCGTAAGGAAACAAATCGCAGAAACATTAAGAGGCACGATTGCCCAAAAATTGGTTCCCAGACAGGACATAAAAGGAAGAATTCCTGCTTGCGAAGTACTTGTTGTCACCCCTACAGTAAAAGACTTTATTATAAAAGATGAACTGGAACAGATTTATGACCTTGTTAAAAAAGGATCCTTTAACGATATGATTACATTAAACATGTCATTATATGGATTGGTTCAAAAAGGAGTCGTCTCTCAAGACAATGCCCTATATTACAGCGACAACAAAGTTGAACTGCAACAGCTTCTAAGAGGGGTTTATCACGGAACCTACAATAAAATAAATATGTAAGACAACAAAAAGCAATGCAAAATTTCACAACAAATGCCATTAATATTAGATCCTACAATCTTAGCGAATCAGATAAGATTGTCGTTATGTATTCTAAAGAAAAGGGACTCATCAGAGGTGTTGCAAAAGGAAGCAAAAAAACATCAAGTAAATTAGGCGGAAGAATGGACATGCTGGTTGCAAACAAGTTAATGCTCCATAAGGGAAAAAACCTAGACACAATATGCCAAGCTGAAGCCCTTGATACGTTTATGAACCTTCGAAGAGACATGGATAAACTGTTTTATTCTATGTATTGTGCTGAAATAATAAATAACTTCGGCATAGAAAATGACCCCAACAGCGAAGAAATCTATAATTTATTCTATGCTTTTCTTCACCAGATGTCGGAAGGCAAAAGTAAAGAAGAAATCCTCTTGGCAGTACTAAGGTTCCAGCTTCAGGTAATGGATATTTCAGGATATTCGTTAGAAACCGAACAATGTGTAAAATGCAGCTGCCAGATTAAAGATGAAGAACTATATTTTTCTTTCGAACAAGGAGGAATTCTCTGTCAAAATTGCAAATCAACGGCTATCGGTGCACAAAAAATGCACTACAAAATTAAAGACTTTATTAAAACGCTTCAGAAAACAAGTTTTGATGAAAAAACAAAATATGATGAACTTGCGACAGAGCGGATTTGTGATTTTTGCTTTAACTTGTTAAAAAAATACATTGAATTTTATTCACCTAAAAAATTCAAAACTATAGAAA
>JAEZLC010000074.1 GCA_023435965.1 Cyanobacteria bacterium OH_CDB_58
GTCTTAGTCCATTTGATGTTGAAAATATAGTTATGGTCATTCGTGCTTTTCCAATAAGGGTATCTGGTGATTCTGGGGACTTGCCCAACGAAATTGATTGGGATACTCTGCGCAAAGAATTAGGCAAAACCGATGATATGACTGAATATACTTCGTGTACTAATCGTGTTAGAAGAGTAGCTCGCTTTGATGCTTCTGTTGTAACACGGAGTATTATCTGCAATAACCCCAATACTATTGTATTGAATCATTTGGACTATGTGGACGACTCATGCAGAAACGGAATTATTTCTAAAAATGCCAAACTGTTCATTAACAAAGTTAGCGAAGAAGTAAATGTGAAAATAAATTTTGCCGGAATTAACGAGGTTGATTTAGTTTCACTGGAGGAAAAATAATATGACTTTTACTGATGCTGACAAGAGTACTCTCCGAAATATCTGTGGTAGCGTTGAAGGATATTCTGAAAAAAAAGATACGAGCTTTCCCATACAAAAGCTCATTGAAATCTTAAATACAACAAATAACAGCTATTTAAAAGATAAATCTGCCGAAGAAAAATTTAATGATTTTAGGGAAAAAGATCCATATCCAAATATAAGTAGCTCGTTGTTAAATTCAGAAGATATTATTAAATATATCTTAACAACTGGTATGCTTTATCCGTTTGAGCCAAGGAACTTAAAGGGTGCTACATATACTTGTACTTTTTCTGGCACATATTTGGGGCGAAACGATGAAAAAAAAGAATTAGAGTCATGCAGCATTTCTGATAACGATGAGTTAGTAATCAAGCCAAATTCTATAACATATTTGGAAATTTCAACAGATTTTAGAATTCCGTCTTATCTGGTATTAAGATTTAACCTTCAAGTTTCAAATGTTTACAAAGGTTTGCTGCTTGGTACAGGACCAATTGTAGATCCAGATTTCGTTGGAAAAATAAATATACCTCTTCACAATTTTACAACAAATGAGTATATAATAAAAAAGGGTGCAGAACTCATCAGTATAGAGTTTACAAAACTTAGTATAAAGGAAGACTGGAAACTTTCTAAAACGTCGAGTCTGTATCGAACAGTCAATGCTTTCGATTATACATCTCTACCCACAAATATTCATAAAAATATTCCTCCGAATAGAAGTCTATTTGATTATATTAAGAAAGCTTTGCAAGGAAACGACAAATTTTATAAGAAACCAAAAGAGGAAATTCGTATCAGCAGTTCTATGCATGAAACGAGGGAAGATGTTCAAAAACTAAAAGATGATTTTGCCAAAAATGAAGAAAAGGTTAACAAAACACTTGACGAAGCCAAAAAGAGAGATAGAGTTCTAACACAACTATCCGTCATAAGCATTATCGCTTTGTTAATAACTACTATTTCATTAGGGTGGACTTCTTTTAATTATTTCAACAATAACAACAAACTCTCGTCTGCAACAGAACAAATTGAAGAACTAAATAAATCTATTGAAAATATTAACGGCGAATTATTGAATCTTAAAATTGAATAGAATGAAATGCAGATAAAACTACTGGCAGCAGACTATAATTCGTATTGTGACAAATCTGTGAAAGAAGCAGTTGATATTTATGAGCAAATAGCAAAATTGGAGAAAGAAAAAACAGAATTACAAAGCAAATTACCTTAATGGAGGGCGTTGTGAGCGAAAGAATCGAGATTTGTGGAGCGATAGCATCTGGGAAAACAACACTAGCAAACGCCTTTTTAAAGTTTGGTAATAATATTGCACTTGAGGATTTTTCAAAAATTTCAATGTTGGATGATTTCTATTCCGATCCAATTGCTGTTTCGTTTGAAACTGAAATATCCTTTACTTTACAGCATTACTATCAGATAAAAAAGGCATTGCGAACTAGTAAATATACAGTTTGCGATTTTTCATCTGTTAACGATTATGCTTTTGCATTAGCAATACTAAATGAAGAAGAAATGACAATATATAATAAGATTTTTGCTTATATAATTGACCGAATAGGTAGACCACAAAAATTAATTAGGCTTTATACTTCCACAGATGAGTTGCTTTCAAGAATTAAAAAACGTGGTAGAGAGAATGAGCAGAGCATAAATACGCCAGAACTATTAAAATTTGAAGAAAGTCTCATCCTGGCAATTGAAAGATTTTATGGTGATGTGCCATTGATAAAGATTAACACGGAGCAGTATTCACCATCTGATTACTGCGAAGGATTTTTGAAAAACCTATTATCACACCCCTGACCATAGACTTTTGTACTATTTTATCGTTCAACATATAGTCGGCATAAAGTATATGTTATGATAAATGTTATAGCCATACACATATTCGTCGTATCTAAAAACTGTGCGTCTATGTACTAATACATTAAAATGTGCCGGTTTTCTGACCAGGCCATTAATACTTTTTCTAAAACACTTCACCAATAGCTAGCCATCCCGTTACCCAATCCTCTTACTCCGATACGCTCTTACGCTTCCTTTACAACTATGTTTTGCGTTTTTGTTAATGCTATTTCTTTGCGAATTCTTGTATTACCATCTGTTATTTCCACCGAATACCCTTTGCATTGCATACCTGCATTGATACATTCACTAAATAGTAGATAATATTCTTCCATCTCAGCCTCAGAGCAAATAGTAATTTTTTCGACATATGGATTCAATGAAATAAACAAATACACAACCTTATATCCGCATGACAATAAATTCCTAAGCTTTTTTAGTTGATTAAGTGCTCTTTCAGAATACACAGATGGGAATATCGCTTGTTTATCCATTGAAATAATACTTTTTATCTCAA